>CAYNLW010000010.1:0-39840 GCA_964398195.1 uncultured Methylophilaceae bacterium
ATGTAAGATAAAACTCTCACTCATACTGGTACTAATTTTAAACGCAGTTCAAAAAACTAGTTGACTAAATCTCTACTACATTTTGTTGAATATAGTGGTATATATTCTATATTATTTTGTCTACTATATTGAATAAAAGCGGAAAAATTTTTTTACTAAAAAAATTCACTAGCAGTCGCCTACTTGAGGAGATTTTGTAGCACGATTAGTTTGACTTAGGACTAGCCTCAATGATTGACACAAGCCTGACTGATTGGCCGAAGCCTACCTGACTAAAGCCTGCCTGACTCAAGCCTACCAAATTGGCGCATGGACCTATTGAGCTGTGGTAATCGCTTGGCTATTAAAGAATTGGTAAAGCTGCTCAGCGATTCGTTGGCGTTGCGCCTGACTGAGTTGTGGGTTGAGTGCCGGCATATTGCTGTTAGGCTTGCTGGCTGAGGGGTTTAATACCAACTGAATAAATTGCTGTTGGCTATAGCGCTGACCGATTTGCGCCAAATTGATAGGGAGCACCCTACCGCCATCGCCATTCAGTTGATGGCAAGTCAAACAGTAGTCGTTGGCTAATTTAGCTTGTGCAATCGCGCCTTGATAAGGCTTGATATGGATTGCGGTTACTTGATAAGGCCAATGATAACTACCCAACTGCTGAAGTGGTTTGGAGCGCAGGTTGTCCCACACCAAGTAATACGGCCCCAAAGCGATATCCTGCTGCTGTTGCGCATGCACATCGACTTTAAAAGCCGAGCCATCTTGTTTGGCCATGACTAAATAGGCTTGATAGTGCAAAAATTTATCGGCGGGGATACGCGATATATAGCCATCTTGGCAAACAAACTCGACGTAGTAATGTGCCAATTGCTTTGCTGCAGCGGCTGTCTGGGCATTTTCTGGCATAGCAAAATCTGACTTGGCCGGTACAGCAGGTTGTAAGCCTAGCGCGGCAAACACTTGCTGTATGGGATAACCTAGATACACCACTTGCGCGGCGTTCAGCATGCTTTCTGAGGCTTTGCTGTTTTTTGCTTGATGCCTTGGTTGACTACTGGGGTTTTCAAGCGCGAGCAGATGTGGCTCTATCACAGTAATGGCTTGCGCATTGCCCAACTTTAGTTTGAGCTGTTGTGGACTGGGCAGTGGCTCGGCATACAGCGGTTGGCTTAGGCTTAGGCTTAAAACGGATAGGCCCAGCAGCCAGAATGAATAGATGTATTGATACGCTTGCATCATCACCCCTATCTTAATTGGTAAGCCGATAGCGCGCTGTCTAGCTCGGCTGGCTGGCTCATTAAATCCGCTACCCGCCTTGCGCTGGCCGGCGCCATGGTAAGGCCATAACGGAAATGGCCGGTATTGAGAAATAAATTCTCTATGTGTGGGTGACGGCTAATAATCGGCAGATTCTCTGGTGTGCCGGGACGCAACCCACTCCAATGCTTGAGGATAGATAAACCGCTTAGCGAGGGCATCATGGTTTGCGCTTTATGCGCCATTTCAAGTTTGGCTTGTTCCGTTACGCCGTGATCAAAGCCCACATCTTCTAATGTGCTGCCGGCTAGCAAATAGCCATCAGCGCGCGGAATTAAATAAAAGCCTTGGTGATACACAATATGACGCGGATTTTGCGCAGGTTGATACAGCAAAATTTGCCCACGCATAGGCTTGATATTCAGTTGCTGAGTGATGGACTGTAGCAACTGAAAGCTCCAAGCGCCCGAAGTCACTACGAATTGATCCGCCTCTATCCAGCGCCCATCTTGCGTTTGCCACGCATTCAGTTGGCTGATCTCGCTAAGCGGACGTAATTCGGTATGTTCCAGCATGGTCACTTGATGCATTTGCAAATATTGGCGCAAAGCCTGCATCAGATAGGGCGGCCGCACTTGCGCCACTTGTGGGAATAACAGCGCACCTGGCATTAAATGCTCAGCGATTAGCGCTGGTGTAGCGCCTGGCACTGGCATTTGCCAAGCTTGCTGATGGGCTTGTGCCCAAGCCTTAGCCGCCACTTCATCAAACGGCGGCAGCAATAAAAAGCCAGAAGCAATATAGCCGCAGTCTTGCCCAGTTTGTAAGCTTAACTCTTGCAGTATGTTTGCATAACGCTGCATGCCTTCTAGCGTTAATGCCTGCACTTCGGGTCGGTAGCTCCAAGGCAACAGTGGAAACAAAATACCACCGCCAGCCCAAGAAGATTCACCGGAGCTTTGACTGGCGATTTGATTACGCTCCACGATAGTGACGCGATAGCCGCGCTGCAATAACTCCATGGCGGTCATGCAGCCTACGATACCGCCGCCAACAATCACCGCATGGCGACTCACCTATCGCGCCCTGTTAATAAAATACGCTCAGCCATCACTAAATCATGCGGTTTGGCCATCAACACCACCACATCATTTTGTTGGAAGACAAAATCTGGCGTGACTTCCATGGGATGGGAATCGCGTCTGACCGCAGTAATTTCAGCTTTGCAATCACTAAAGTAAATATCTTTAATGGCTTTACCTATACAGTGCGCCATGGTGTTGAGCGGTACCGAGTGCAATCGCGGAGCCACTCGTTCAATCGGTTCATCAATATCGGTAAGCCCATGGAAAAAGCCCTGAAACATCTTATAGCGTTCTTCTCGAAAACGCCGAATACGTTTTACCACGCGATTTAAAGGCACGCCGAGTAATACCAGCGCATGTGAGGCCAACATCAAACTGCCCTCTAGCAACTCAGGCACCACCTCGGTAGCCCCCGCTTCGCGGAATTCTTCCATATTGCTGTCATCGACCGTTCTGACGATAACGGGCAAGGTGGGAAAATAGTCATTCACCAAATGCAAAATCTTGATAGCAGAAGGGGGGTGGTCATAACTAATCACCAGCGCTTTGGCGCGCGACGCGCCAGCGGCATTCAAGACAATTCGCTTGCCAGCATCACCATACATCACATTTTCTCCAGCAGCGGCGGCTTCTTGCACACGACCTGGGTCAATATCCAAAGCAATAAAAGGAATGTTTTCCTCTTTAAGGAAGCGACTTAGATATTGTCCACGACGACCAAAACCACAAATAATCACATGGTCAGATAAGTCTTTTCCGACGTGGCTAATTTCCTCAATTTGATGGCGCCGATTGCGCGTATAACTACGAGCAAAAAACTCGGCGATTTGCAGATTATGTTGAATCACAAATGGCGAAATAATCATAGAAAGCAGAGAGGCACCCAATACCACTTGTAGGATATCGTTAGCGATTAACTGATGCTCCAAGCCCAAGGCCAATAATACAAAAGAAAATTCACCCGCTTGCGCCAATGTCACGCCGGCTCTAACCGCCACGCCAGATTCATAGCCAAATAGTCTGGCCAAACCAGCCACCAATAAGCTCTTAAATAACAGCAGAGCAACTAACAATAGCAACACCTGATTCAGGTGCAACCACAACAACTGCACATCTAACAGCATGCCTATGGTGATAAAAAACAAGCCCATCAAAATATCGCGGAAAGAAGCAATATCCGATTCCACTTGATAACGGAAGCGCGTTTCCGAAATCAACATACCGGCAATAAACGCGCCTAGCGCATATGACAGACCGGCTAATTTAGTGGCAAATGCCAGTAGCAAAGTGACCATTAATACATTCATCACAAATAATTCGCGCGAACGCTGCCTTGCCACCACACCGAACCAGCGGTTCATTAAATTTTTACCGATAAAGAATAATAGCGATAACATCACCGCGGCTTTTACACTGGCCACCCCTAAATCGTGCCAAAGCGAACCGGCGGACATAGCAATTGAAGGAATTAACACCAGCAAAGGCACCACTGCTAAGTCTTGGAACAACAGAACGCCGATAGAGATACGTCCATGACGAGAATTTAAATCCAGCCGCTCGACTAATAATTTAGATACGATGGCGGTCGACGACATGGTCAGCGCACCAGCCACTACTAGGCTGGTTTTCCAATCAATATGCATCGCCATGGCAGTTAGCATCACCACGCTGATACCAATCAATACTTGCAAACCGCCCAAGCCGACTACAATTTTGCGCATAGCAAATAATTGCGACAGGCTAAATTCCAAGCCTATGCTAAACATTAAAAACACCACGCCAAATTCGGCAAATTGACGATTAGCCTCGCTATCTTGCAGCAGCCCCAAGCTATTCGGCCCCAGCACGATGCCGACCAAAAAATAAGCCAACATAGCAGGCAATCTAAGCACGCGAAATAAGGCGACTGCTAGCACTGCGCTGGTCAGTAATAACAAAATTGAAAGTAGCGGATCGTGCATCAAATTATCCATAAAACCTTTACAACCCTTGTCAAAATTAAAACTATTAAACCAATCACCAACAATATACTGGCTTTTAGCTAGCTCGCACCGGATTATCTTAGCAGCGACTTTGCCATCCGCAATGACAGCCCAGACTAATGACTGGTGCCTTTAGATTAGGCTAATTGCAAGCTAATGCTTGGTGGCGATAGCAAAAATTGTGCCTTTAATTCAATATTTGCTAGGTTTTTTGCTGAGTTTCCTTTATTCAGGCGGCAATCCCTTTTATACTTACATGGTTATCTATCTATCTGTGCAACAAATAAAACCAGTGAATAAACCCAATCAAAACAACGCCAGCGCGTCATCACTGCAAATTGCCCAACGCGTATTGCAAATTGAGGCAGAAGCAGTCAACCAACTGGCAATGCGCCTCGATGAAAGCTTCAATCGCGCAGTAAGCCTTATTTTACAGTGTCAGGGTCGCATTGTGGTGAGCGGCATGGGCAAATCCGGGCATATCGGCAGCAAGATTGCGTCCACCTTAGCCAGCACTGGCACCCCTGCTTTCTTTATGCATCCGGGTGAGGCAAGTCATGGCGACTTAGGCATGATGACCGCGCAAGATGTGATATTGGCGATTTCCAATTCTGGCGAGAGTGAAGAATTGCTAGCGATAATGCCGGCGCTGCATAGGCTAGGCGTCAAGATTATCGCCATGACCAGCAAACCTGATTCCAGCTTAGCCAAACAAGCCGATGTGCACTTAGACGTTTCTGTTGAACGTGAAGCTTGTCCACTAGGTTTGGCGCCCACCGCCAGCTCAACCGCATCGTTAGCTTTAGGTGATGCACTGGCGATCGCTGTGCTTGAAGCGCGTGGCTTCTCGGCACAAGACTTTGCCCGCGCTCATCCCGGCGGCAGTCTAGGACGTCGCTTGCTGCTTAGAATCGAAGATATTATGCGTCGCGGAACGGCTATCCCGCAGGTGGCGCTCAGCGCTACCTTAAAAGACGCTTTGCTTGAAATCTCGCGCAAAGGCTTGGGCATGACGGCGATTACCGAACATGGTCAAGTATGCGGCATCTTTACCGATGGCGACTTACGCAGAACGCTAGAAAGCGATGCGGATATTCTAAATAAGCCGATACAGCAAATCATGCGCAGCAACCCGCTACTCGCACGCCCAGATGACCTTGCCTTGCATGCTGTGCAAATCATGGAAGAAAACAAAATTAACGCTCTGCTAATCTGTGATGAGCAGGGCAATTTAGTCGGTGCAATCAATATGCACGACCTTTTAATGGCCAAAGTTGTTTAGAAAGTAAATTATGTTAGCAATCCCTGAATTAGACCCCACCCTATCGGTCACTGATCGTGCAAAAAAAATCAAGGTGGTGATTTTTGATATCGATGGTGTGATGACCAATGGCGGTCTTATGTTGGGCGACGATGGCCTAGAGTATAAGAATTTTCATTCGCAAGATGGCCTAGGTCTGAAATTGCTTAGAAATACTGGCATTCAAATGGCGATTATTACTGGCCGCACCTCGAATGTCGTGGTGAAGCGCGCTGAAAATATCAAAATCAAGAAAATCTATCAGGGGGTGGAAGATAAACTGCAAGCCTTTGCACAAGTGCTAGAAGATTTTTCTGTCAGCCCGCAAGAGTGCGCATTTATGGGCGATGATGTGGTGGATTTACCGCCTATGCGACGTTGCGGATTAGCCGTCACAGTGCCTCACGCCATGCCATTAGTAAAACAATATTCTCATTACATCACCACCCGCGAGGCCGGCTTTGGTGCGGTGCGTGAGTTATGTGAGTTGATTATGCAAGCGCAAAACACGTTCGATCAACAGATGGCTGAATTTTTGAAATAGCATTGAGCAACTATGCCTTTAAGATTTTCGCTTACCTTACCGCTGCTTGTGCTAATTCTGTTAGCACTGCTGAGCTTTTGGATTGAGCATTATGTGCAGGCACCTGAGAAAGTGACAGGAAATGAAAGCAGACTGCATAACGCGGATTACTTTATGGATAATTTTGTCACTAGCAAAACAGATGATCGTGGCCGCCTGAAATCTAAATTAGCGGCGATACGCTTAGAGCATTATCCTGATGACGATAGCATTCATATTATCCGACCACGTTTTACCCAATACGCCAGCAATGGCAGCTATAACCAAATTGAAGCCCAGCGTGGCTTAATTAGTGCTGATGGTGAAACGGCGGAATTTTTTGATCATGTAACAGTGCTACGTCCTGCGCATAAAAACAGACAATCTATGTCACTACAAACCGATTATTTAAAAATTATTCCTGATCAAAATCTCGCCACTACCCCATCTGCAGTGCGCATTAATCTTGGCGAAAATTCTTATATGATGGGAACAGGAATGATTTATGACAAGGAAAGTGGCAATCTGACTTTGCAGAAAAAAGTCAAAATCCGCTATGTCAAATCTTCACCCGCCAAAGCGCCTAGTTCCAATGTCGGCAAGGTCAGTGGCAAAAACACGGACAATGCGCTGCCAACGCAAACTAGCAAAACCGAGATTGGCAAAGCTAAGACTGACAAAGCTAAGACTGTTAAAACGGAACTAGCCAAAAAAGATAAATCACGCAGCAAAAAAGTGCCTGCTGAGAAAAAATCTACTCAACAAACACCTTCACCAAAATAGGAGTCATTATGCATTTGCGTGCCATTATATTCTTGCTGATTAGCTGCTTAAGCACACTTGCATGGGCGGAAAAAGCCGACAAAGAAAAACCTATCGAAATTGAGGCTGATTCAGTTAGCTCAAATGACGCCAAAAAAACTAGCATTTACTCTGGCAATGTGATTTTGAGCCAAGGCACTTTGCGCATTAAAGCCGATAAATTGGTGGTACGAGAAGACTCTGCTGGTTTTCAACAGGGCACGGCATACGGCAATCCAAGCAACTTCAGGCAAAAACGTGAAGGCAAAGACGAATATATCGAAGGCAGCGGTCAACGCATTGAATATGATGGCCGTATGGATAAAGTGCAGTTATTTAGTAAAGCCTGGGTAAAGCGCGGCAATGATATTGTGCACGGCGAATATATTATGTACGACGCCAATGCTGAATACTCTGAAGTGATAGGCGGTGGTAGCAAGGCCGCCACTCCAGCCACGCCCACAGGTCGTGTAAAAGCCATTATTCAACCGAAAAACCAAGCAGGTGAAAAATAGAGATGACACAACTCATCGTCGAAGGATTACAAAAGCGCTATAAATCACGTTATGTGGTGCAAGACATTGCGCTCAAAGTGGAAAGTGGTCAGGTAGTCGGCTTATTAGGTCCTAATGGCGCCGGCAAAACCACTAGCTTTTATATGATAGTCGGCTTGGTCAGAGCGGACGCTGGCAAGATCACACTGAATCAAGAAGATATCAGTCATTTTCCTATGCACAACCGCGCCAAGATGGGTTTAGCCTACCTACCGCAAGAACCCTCTATCTTTCGCAAAATGACCACTGCGGAAAATATCTTAGCTATTTTACAGTTGCAAAAACTATCGCCTGAGCAACAGCAACAACGTTTAGAAGAACTGCTCAATGATTTGAATATCAGCCACATTCGCGATAGCTTGGGTGTCAGCTTGTCTGGCGGCGAGCGGCGCCGGGTAGAGATTGCACGTTGCTTAGCAGCAAACCCAAAATTTATTTTATTAGATGAGCCCTTTGCTGGTATCGACCCGATAGCAGTGATAGATATTCAAAAAATTATTAAATTACTTAAACAAAGAAATATAGGCATATTGATTACTGACCATAATGTAAGAGAAACATTA
Organism: uncultured Methylophilaceae bacterium; assembly: GCA_964398195.1. GTDB lineage: Bacteria > Pseudomonadota > Gammaproteobacteria > Burkholderiales > Methylophilaceae > RFPI01. The sequence continues at coordinate 8,099 of CAYNLW010000010.1, forward strand.
GGGATTTGTGACCACGCTTATATCGTTAACGAAGGTAAGATTTTTGCCTCCGGTACACCGAGTGAAATCATCGACAACCAAAGTGTACGAGAGGTCTATTTAGGTAGAGATTTCAGACTGTAATGCGGCAAGGTTTACAACTTAAGTTTTCTCAGCATCTGGCGCTGACTCCTCAGCTACAGCAATCGATTCGATTGTTGCAACTCTCCTCGCAAGAGCTCAATCAAGAAATTGAATTACTTCTGCAAGAAAATCCTCTATTAGAAAGAGGTGAAACAAGCGACTCTTTAACTGAGCCAGCGGATAGCAATTTCACAGCTTCGCAAGCAAACGAAAATTATCCACCTTTAAGCAGCACACAAAGCCAACAATCCACCAGCGATACAGATAACTCTGGACAAGGTGATGGGGAATTTAATGATGCGCTGATTGATGATTATTACAATCAGCAACAACGTTGGGAAGAAAGTAATTTTCTTGATGAAGACAATGATTTTCAATTTCAAGAGCCTGACACCCCAAGTTTACATGAGCATTTAATTCAACAAATTCGCTTATTACCTCTATCCGATGAAGACCAACGTATCGCCTTGTATTTAATTGATGCGATTAACGAAGATGGCTATTTGGAACAATCTTTACAAGAATTAACCGAGTCGCTACCAGAGCAGCTGGGGATAGAGCAATTGCAGTTAGAAACCGCGCTCAAGCATATACAGCATTTAGACCCAGCAGGGGTGGCAGCAAGAAATTTAAGCGAGTGCCTCAGTTTGCAATTAACCGCCTTGCACGCAGATCACCCCTTGGCCAACACTGCCATTATCTTAGTCGAGCAGCATCTGCCTTTGTTGGCCGCCAAAGAAAGCAATAAGTTGTGTAAATTGCTTAAAATCAAAGAAGCCGAGTTACGCGAAATCCACCAACTGATTAAACAACTCAATCCGCGACCTGGTAGCGATTTCGCTAAATTAAGCAATGGCCACTTTATTCAGCACGAAATCGTGGTCAAGAAAATACGTGGCGAATGGCATGCGCATTTGAACGATGCGGCTATCCCTAAACTTAGAATTAACCAAGTGTATGCCAATATCTTAAAAAGAAATCGGGAAAGCGCCGGCCAATACCTGAACACCCAATTACAAGAAGCCAAATGGATGATTAAAAATATTCAACAACGCTTCTCTACCATACAGCGCGTGGCTCAAGCCATCGTCAATCAGCAAAGAATGTTTTTTGAGCACGGCGAAATCGCTATGCGCCCGCTGGTGTTGAGAGAAATCGCTGATGAGTTGGGTTTGCATGAATCAACTGTGTCGCGCGTCACCAATAAAAAATATATGCTCACCCCAAGAGGCATCTATGAATTAAAATACTTTTTCGGTAGCCATGTGGCTACAGAAAATGGCGGAGCGTGTTCCGCCACGGCAATTCGAGCGCTGATTAAGCAACTAATTGCCGAAGAGAACCCCAGAAAACCGCTTTCTGATCATCAACTATCTGAGATTCTGGGCAAGCAGGGGATAGTCGTGGCTAGGCGCACCATTGCTAAATACCGCGAGGGATTGAATATTGCTGCGGCAAGCCAACGCAAAACTCTGTAATTAATTTAAATCTTAAGGAGTTCAACATGAATCTACAGTTAACCGGCCACCACTTAGAAATCACCCCCGCATTGCGTGATTACATCGCCACCAAACTGAGCAAAATTAGCAACCACTTTGATCATGTGATTGATATCAAAGTCACGCTGAGTGTTGAAAAACTTAGCCAAAAAGTTGAAGCCACGGTGCACGTGCCGGGCAACGATTTACACGCCGAATGTAGTAACGAAAATATGTATAGCGCGATTGATTTACTCTCGGATAAATTAGACCGCCAAGTGCTGCGCTTTAAAGAAAAAATCAGTGACCATCACAAACAAAATGGTGCTGTTAAACACCAAGCCACTGAGTAAAACGCATGGCACAAATTAGCGTCGCTCAACTGTTTAAAGACACTCAGCGCAAACTCAAGCTGACTTGGCTGGCAGGCAAATCAGGCGGCGCTAATGTATTAACCAGTGAAACTGTTAGCAAGCCCTCACTGGCGTTAATCGGCCATTTGAATTTCGTTCATCCCAACCGAGTACAAGTGCTTGGTTGTGCCGAGATGGATTATCTAAGAAAACTAGATAAGCCCGCTTTAAGCCTAGCCATACAGCATTTATTTTCGACCGATTTAGCGGCCATTATCGTCGCCAATGGCGAAGCCACCCCGGCGTTGCTACAAGAAAGCGCCGAACAGCAGCAAACTCCACTTTTTACCTCGCCGCTACGCAGCCCTGAGCTGATGGATATTTTGAGCCACTATTTAGCCCAAGCGGTGGCCGAGTCGGTCAGCGCACACGGTGTATTTATCGAAGTACAAGGCTTTGGCGTGCTGATTAAAGGCAGCCCAGCGATAGGTAAAAGCGAGTTGGCCTTGGAATTAATTTCGCGTGGCCATCGTTTGGTGGCCGATGATGTGGTGGACTTTTTCCGTATTTCCCCAGAACGAATCGAAGGTCGCTGCCCAGCTTTGCTGCAAGACTTTTTAGAGGTGCGCGGCTTAGGCGTGTTGAATATACGCGCACTCTTTGGCGATAGCTCAGTCAAGCCAACCAAACCGCTAGATTTGATTATTCAATTAGAGCTAGCACAAGCACTAGACCCGCAAGCCATCGATAGGCTAAATATCAAATCACAACACGAAACTGTATTAGGCGTGCGCATTCCCAAAATCTGCATCCCCGTGGCTGCTGGCCGCAATATCGCGGTGTTGGTAGAGGTCGCGGTTCGCAATCATATGTTGCTATTACGCGGCGTTAATAGCACCAAGCAATTTATGGAGCGCCAGCAACGCGAACTGCGTGCACAGGCGAAGCAAAGCTAATGCAAGTAATCATCGTGACCGGCATGTCAGGCTCAGGCAAAAGTGTGGTGTTGCGCTTATTAGAGGACAGCGGTTTTTATTGTGTAGATAATCTCCCTGCCACCTTAATCGCCGAACTATTAAGCAATCTGCACGCCAGCCAAACTCGTGTGGCCATCAGCATAGACACCCGCAGCGAAGCACTAGAAAGTCTGCCGCAACAAATCGCAAGTCTGCGTAAAGATGGCGTGGCGGTGCAGTTAATCTTCTTACAGTCGAATACCGAAACGTTAGTGAAGCGCTTTAGCGAAACGCGTCGCCGTCACCCGCTTAGCAAAGGCAATATGACCTTGGCGGAAAGCATAGAACATGAGCGGCAGTTGTTAGCGCCGCTGGCCAGCATGGGGCATCATATTGATAGCAGCGACCTCAGTCCTAATACCCTGCGGCAATGGGTGCGCGAGCTGGTGGCGCATGAACACAAAGGGATGATTTTATTATTTACCTCGTTTGGTTTTAAACACGGTGTGCCGCTAGATGCCGATTTTGTCTTTGATGTGCGCTGCCTGCCCAACCCGCATTGGGATAGCAAGCTGCGCCCGCTGTCAGGCAAAGATTTGGCGGTGCAACAATTTCTTGCCAAACATGAAGTCGTGGCACAAATGCAACAAGATATTCAATCTTTTGTGCAACGTTGGTTAGGCCATTTCGTCAATGAAAATCGCCATTATTTGACCATCGCCATCGGCTGTACCGGCGGTCAACATCGTTCGGTTTACTTGGTAGAAAGTCTGGCCAAGCATTTTCAAACGGAGCATCAAGAAGTATTGATTCGACATCGAGAGTTGGAAATAAAACTATGATAGGTATTCTTATCGTTGCCCACGGCACGCTGGGCGACAGCTTAATCCAATGCGCCACCCATGTGATGGGCACAAGACCGCAACAACTTGAGCAATTTGGCATTCAAACACAAGATGATCCCAGCCAGATGTTGCCGCAAATGCAGGCCATGGTGGAACAACTGAATGATGGTGATGGGGTATTAATTCTGTCGGATATTTATGGCGCCACGCCTTGCAATATCGTCAGCAAATTACTGCAACCGAATAAAGTGTTGGGCGTCGCTGGGGTGAATTTACCCATGCTGGTACGCGCACTCACCTATCGCAATGGCGATTTAAATGCACTGGCTGAAAAAGCGCTGAGTGGTGGTCAAGAAGGGGTGATTAACTTCACTGAACAAGCCTGCAAGGAAAGCAAATTTTGAAAACCGATATAGAAATTATTAACAAACTTGGCTTGCACGCGCGCGCCTCGACCAAATTGACACAAACCGCTAGTCAATTCTCCAGCGAGATTTGGATAGAGCGCAATGGCCGCAAAGTCAACGCCAAAAGCATTATGGGGGTGATGATGCTGGCCGCCAGCAAAGGCTCTACGGTTACCCTAGAAGCGCAAGGCAATGACGCTGAGGCGGCCATACAAGCGCTAGTGGAATTGATTAACAATTGCTTCGGAGAAGCCGAATAATGAGCTTTTCCATCCATGGAGTAGGCGTTTCTAGTGGCATCGCCATCGGCCATGCGCATCTGGTTTCGCATGCGCTTTTAGAAGTTGTGCATTATGTCGTGCCACAAGATTTGATAGAGCAAGAAATCGCCCGCTACGACCAAGCCATCATCAGCGTAAAACAAGATTTGCACCATGTTAGCAAGCACTTACCGAGCAAAGCACCCAAGGAACTCGAGGCGTTTATCCATACGCATTTATTATTGCTAAATGACCACAGCATTAAAGACGACCCCAAACACATCATACGCAATGAAAAATGCAATGCCGAGTGGGCACTAAAACAACAGCTAGAAGGCATCGTCGAGCAATTCGATCAAATCCAAGACGAGTATCTACGCGAACGCAAACAAGACGTGATTCAAGTGGCTGAGCGGATTATTAAAGTATTGCTCGGCCGCCCTAGCCAAGTGCAAGTCACGGAACAAGAAAAAGCCATTATTCTGATTGCCCACGATATCTCGCCTGCCGATGCCATTCAATTTAAACAACATCAGTTTGCCGCCTTCGTCACCGATGTCGGTGGCGCCACCTCGCACACCGCCATCTTGGCACGCAGCCTGAATATCCCATCTATCGTCGCGCTGCATAGAGCACGTGCCTTAGTAAGAGATGGCGACTTAGTCATCGTCGATGGCAGCAGCGGCGTGTTGATTGTTGACCCAGACAAAACCACGCTGGCGGAATACAAGCTACGGCAAGAACAATGGCAGTTGGAACAGCAAAAACTAAAACGCCTAAAAAACACCAAGGCGGTCACGCTAGATGCGGTAAATATTGATATCTATGCCAATATCGAAGTGCCTGAAGATGTCACCCAAGTAAATGCCGCTGGCGCTGCTGGCATAGGCTTATACCGCACAGAATTTTTGTTCATGAATCGCCGCGAAGCGCCTAGCGAACAAGAGCAATTTGTCGCCTATCAGCAAGTGGCAGAGAAAATGCAAAACAAACCGGTGATTATCCGCACCTTGGATTTAGGCGCCGATAAACAAATCAGTGGCGATAGCGAACGCAGTTGCACCAACCCTGCGCTAGGCCTCAGAGCGATTCGATTATGTTTAGCCGACCCACCGATTTTTCATACCCAACTAAGAGCACTACTCAGAGCCTCCGCTTACGGCAATATTCAAATTTTATTGCCCATGCTGTCGTCAATTAGCGAGTTGCGCCAAGCCCTGCTATTTATCGAACGCGCCAAACAAAGCCTGCGCGCAGAAAAAATCGCCTTCAATGAAAATATCCAAGTCGGTGGCATGATAGAAATCCCCGCCGCCGCCATCTGCGCCGAAGCCTTCGCCAAAGAACTGGACTTCCTCTCCATAGGCACCAATGATTTAATCCAATACTCACTCGCCATAGACCGCACCGACGACAGCGTCTCGCACCTATACAACCCAACCCACCCCGCCATCTTAAAACTAATAGAAATGACCATACGCGCCGCCGACAAACTAGGCAAAAAAGTCTCGGTATGCGGCGAAATGGCCGGCGACGTCAAACTCACCAAATTACTACTAGGCCTAGGCCTAAGACAATTCTCCATGCACCCCGCCCACATCCCCAGCGTGAAATACTGCGTACTCAACAGCGAACTCAAGCAACTCACCAGCATCGCCAAAAAAATCGTTCAGTCACAAGATGGGGTGAAGATTGAGCAGTTGATTAATAAGTTGAATGGGTAAAAATCAGCTAGCGAAAATGAAAAGGGCAGCAAGCATTTCACTTCCGCCGCCTCAGCCCCTATACTGTCGTCTGCATGCAATTTAAGAACTTTTGGGCTTATTTTTATCTCTTAAATACACTTTTATAAAATCCTATTTAATCCGAATTATTTTTTCTTATAAGGTTATACAGTGAGCGCTCAACAAAACCCTTTACTTGATTTTTCTGGTCTGCCTCAATTTGATCGTATTCAGCCGCAGCATATTACGCCGGCGATGGAGACTTTATTGCAGCAGGGCAAACAGACTATTGCAGAATTAGCTAGCAGTGCCTTGGCGCCTACATGGCAGAACTTTGCTGAGCCATTGGAAGAAGTGGAAGAGAAAATTGCGCGTGCTTGGTCGCAGGTGGGGCATATCAATGCGGTGATTAATTCGCCTGAATTGCGTGAGGCTTATAACGCTAATTTGCCTAAGCTGACCGATTTTTATTCTGATTTGGCGCAAGATGAACGGCTATATAACAAATATAAGGCGCTTAAAGCCAGCGCCGAATTTGCGCGTTTGAGTGCAGCGCAAAAGAAGATTATCGACAATGAAATTCGTGATTTCAAATTGGGTGGAGCGGAATTGCCTGCGGCGCAAAAGCAGCGCTTTAAGCAAATCCAAGAGCAGCTTTCTAAGCTGACCACCAAGTTTGAAGAAAATATTATGGACACGGTAGATGCGTTTCAGCATCTTGTGCAAGACCGCGCTGAACTGCTTGGAATACCTGAAGATGCATTGCAGGCAGCGCAGCAAGCGGCGCAGGCGGCGGGACTACAGGGCTATTTATTTAGCTTGCATTTCCCGTCTTATATGCCGCTGATGCAATATGCAGACAACCGCGCTTTGCGCGAGACCATGTATCGCGCTTATGCCACACGGGCTTCTGAATTGGGTGAGGCAAAATGGGATAACTCGGCCTTGATGCAGCAGATTTTAGATTTGCGCTATGAAGCCGCCGTGATGCTGGGCTTTAACAGTTATGCGGAAATGTCGCTAGCCACCAAGATGGCGGACACGCCACAACAAGTCATAGACTTTTTGCTGCAACTTGCACAACGCGCTAAACCCTATGCGCAACAGGATATGCAGGAACTGCGTCAGTTTGCCCAACAGCTTGGTATCAGCGATTTACAGGCTTGGGACGTGGCTTATGTATCAGAAAAATTGCGTGAAGATAAATATGCTTACTCTGACCAAGAGGTAAAACAATACTTCCCCGAAAGCAAGGTGCTACAAGGCTTGTTTAAAGTGGTGGAAAGCATTTTTAAAGTGCATGTACAAAAAACCCAAGCCCCCGTTTGGCATGCCGACGCAAGCTTTTATGAAATTCGCGATAGCCACGGTGAGTTAATCGGTCAGTTTTATCTCGACCTGTATGCACGCAATAACAAGCGTGGCGGTGCGTGGATGGATGAGGCGATTACGCGCAGGGTAAGTGCTGGCAAACTGACTACCCCTGTGGCTTATTTGACCTGCAATTTCTCTGCGCCCATTGGCGACAAACCAGCGCTGTGCACCCATGACGAAGTGATTACCTTATTCCATGAATTTGGTCATGGCTTGCACCATATGCTGACCCGCGTGGAAAGCTATGGCGTTTCAGGCATTAAAGGCGTGGAGTGGGACGCGGTGGAATTGCCTAGCCAGTTTATGGAAAACTTCTGTTGGGAATGGGATGTGGTCAAACATATGACCAGCCATGTGGAAACTGGCCAGCCTTTGCCGCGCGCATTGTTTGACAAAATGATCGCTGGCAAAAACTTTCAGTCTGGTATGCAAACAGTGCGGCAGATTGAATTTTCTTTATTTGATATGCGCTTGCATCACGAATATCAATCGCCAACAGCCTTGGATATTTTGCAATTACTTGAGCAAGTACGTGATCAAGTGGCGGTGGTACGGCCGCCCCAATGGAATCGTTTTGCCCATGCTTTCTCGCATATTTTTGCTGGCGGTTATGCGGCTGGTTATTACAGCTATAAATGGGCAGAAGTATTGTCTGCCGACGCTTATAGCATGTTCGAGGAAAATGGCGTGTTATGCGCTGAAACTGGCCAACGTTTCTGGCATGAAATTCTTGCCCAAGGCGGCAGCCGTCCTGCGCTGGAATCGTTTATCGCCTTCCGTGGCCGTGCACCAGATATTGAGGCATTGTTGCGTCACAATGGCATGAGTGCTTGATGAAAATTGCCACTTGGAATGTCAACTCGCTGAATGTGCGCTTGCCGCATGTGCTGGATTGGCTGGCGACGGAGCAACCCGACGCGCTTTGTTTGCAAGAAACCAAACAAGAAGATAGTAAGTTTCCCTATCAAGCTTTAAAAGAGTTGGGCTATCACGCGGTGCACGCCGGGCAAAAAACCTATAACGGGGTGGCCATTATCAGCCCGCATGAAATTCAGTCAGTCAGCACTGACATCGCTGGTTTCCCTGACCCACAAAAGCGCGTGATTAGCGCGACTGTGAAAGGGGTGCGCATTATCAGCGCTTATGTGCCCAATGGACAGGCGCTGGACTCGGAAAAATATCAATATAAATTGCAATGGCTAGAGGCTTTCTATCATTGGCTGGCCGAGCAATTGCAACAGTTTCCCAAACTGGCGGTGCTGGGTGATTACAATATCGCGCCGGCCGATATTGATTGTTATGACCCACAAGCGTGGCAAGGCCAAGTGCTGGTGAGTCAGCCCGAGCGGGCAGCCTTTGAAAAATTGCTTAGCCTAGGCTTATCCGATGGATTTCGTTTATTTAACCAAGAGGCCGGCCAATATAGTTGGTGGGACTATAGAATGGCAGCGTTTAGACGCAACTTAGGCATGCGTATCGACCATATTCTGGTCAGCCAAGCCATCAAACCTTTTTGTCAGCAAAGCTATATAGACAAATCCCCGCGAAAACTAGAACGTCCAAGCGACCATACCCCTGTGCTATTAACGCTTGATGACGCTGGGCTGTAATATGCGCCCCTCGCCTCAGCAAGCCTCTGCGCCAGAACCTTCACCAGCGCATGCGCCAGAACAACTAATAGTACAGTGGCAACAAGACGGCCAAACTGAGCAAGCCTTGTGGCACTCCGAAGCCGGCGTGGCTGCCCCTGAAAAATTAATCTTGGTCGATGATCAACTGACTGCCGAGCGCGCCTTTCAGCTGGCCAGTCAAGGCCAGTTTATGTTGTGGCAAGGCGACTTCCATCAAGCCAAACAAATACTCAGCGCCTTAACCCGACGCTGCAATAAGCGTATGCCCAGCGCGCGAGCAATCGCGCCTGATAGCTTTCATCGCTATCGTATGGCACAAGCGCAGCGGGCGCGCATATTGGGCAGAATATTGTTGTTATTGCAGCCCGATGGCGTAATCGCTTTGCGGCGCGCGCCCGATGTGCAACAAGCCTGCCAACAAGTGTTGCCGCCCTGCCAGCAAAATCGATTGATCTCTTTACGGGAAATATTGAGTTTGATCGCGGCCTACGAATGGCGCAAAAAAGGCGTATGGATTGACGCCTTGCAAGCGCAAATCTATCCCTTTTACGGCGTGTATTCGCCCATACGCGGTGAATATTTATCGCTGCTGGCGCAAGCCCCGCTCGATCATCTGCATAGCGCCATGGACATAGGCACTGGCACTGGCGTCATCGCCGCTTTATTAGCGCGCCGTGGCATAAGCAATATTATCGCTACCGACTGCTCTACACGCGCCTTGGCCTGCGCCGAATTTAATTTGCAACAGCTAGGCTTATTGGCCAACTCGGCAAAGCCAACAAGCCAGCTATCAAAAGGCATACAGTTAATGCAATGTGATTTATTCCCGGCTGATCGCAGCGCTGATTTAATTGTCTGCAATCCGCCTTGGCTGCCGGCCAAACCCAGCTCACCGGTGGAATATGCGGTCTATGACTATCAAAGCCAGATGTTGCGTGGCTTTTTAGCAGGCGCCAAAGCACATCTGAATGCTAATGGCGAGGTGTGGTTGGTGATGTCGAATCTAGCGGAATTATTGCTACTAAGACCGGCAGATGCCTTGCCAGCGTGGATTGCGCAAAGTGGCTTTAAGCTAGTGCAAAAGCTAGACGCGCAAGCGCAACATGCAAAAGCAACAGATGCCAGCGATATGTTATATGAGGCGCGCCGTCGTGAAGTGACTTCGCTGTATAGACTAAAAGTTATTTAATTTTGATGCCCAGCTGTTTTAGCTTGCGGTATAAATGGGTGCGTTCCATCTCGACATTCTCAGCCACTTTGCTCATATTGCGCTCGGCTTTTTCAATATGGTGTTCAAAATACAGTCGTTCAAAATCATCTCTTGCCTCGCGCAAAGGCAAATCTAAATTAATGCCGTGGGCTGATTGCGCTACGCTTGCGATACGCCCAAGCGGTTGAAATTTTTCCATCAGTTGTAATACATCTTGCTCGAAGATACGCTCGCCTTTACTAAACTGTAATAGCTCGCCGACCATATGACTAAGTTGGCTAAAGTTGTTTGGCCAATCAAATTTTCTCAGTGCATTCAGCGCCGCTGTATCAAAATCGCGATACGGCAACTGATGTGTCTCGACCATGATTAAACCCAAAGCACGGGCAATATCAGGGATATCGTCTTTATATTGATTTAACGCAGGCAGCAGCAGAGCTGCTTGAGCGAATCGTTGTAGCAATTGTGCGTCTAGTTGGTGGGTGTTGCTTAGCTCTTGCATGCTATACAGAGTAGCGGCAATCACACGCACTTTGAATTGCTCAGCCTTATTCAGAAAAACTAACAAGCCTTTTTGTTGGGCGCGATCTAGGCTGGCGAGTTCAGGCAGCATCAACACCCCGTCTTGTAATTCTTCTAATAAGCGTGAAGTTTCATTGCTCAGTCTGCTCAGGTCGTTTAACACCACCCAAGGGGTATTGCTACGATGAAAAAACTTGGCAAATAATTCAGCGCCGCTGGGCTGTTCGCCTATCAGCAAAATGGACTGATGTTGGTTGGCCAACTTTTCTAATTGAGTGCGTAACTCGGTCATCAACTGACATTTGCATAACATCAATAAATTGATATCCGATTGTGGCGACTGCTCGGCGTGCTTAAGCGCATCTCCTACCGTCTTTAATAGTTTTTGCAAGGCAATCGGCTTTTCTAAAAAATCGAAAGCGCCGATACGGGTCGCCTCCACCGCTGTATCTATGGTGCCATGACCTGACATCATTACCACAGGCATGGTCAGCAGGCCCGCGTTACCCCACTCTTTCAACAAACTGATGCCGTCGCAGTCCGGCATCCAAATATCCAGCAAAACCAAATCTGGTCTTTGTTGTTGACGTATCACTCGCGCCTCGGCAGCGTTTTCTGCAAGACGCACTTGATAGCCTTCATCTTGCAAAATATCACGCAATAATTCACGGATACCGATTTCATCATCTACCACTAGGATTTCTCTTGCACTCATCATCACACCTTTGGATTTTTTGGCTTATTGGCTTTGTTAGCAGCCGACTTGTTACTTACTTTAGTGACTGGCTTGATTCCCTCTGTAGCGGCACTTGGGGCTTGCAAGCTGGGCAATGACAAGACCACTTTGGCGCCAGCCACTTGTTGCCCATGCTGAAGGTTATGCAAGCTAATTTGTCCTTTATGTTCCTCGATAATTTTTTTAACAATGGCTAAACCTAGCCCTGTACCATGCGGCTTGCTGGTGACATAGGGCTCAAAGGCAGTGGTCATCATCTCTAAGGGGAAGCCGCTGCCGTTATCGCTGACCGACAAACTGACTTGTTCAGCCGAGCTGCTAATTTGCAACTCAATCTCAGGCTGTTGCACCCCTTCTAAAGCATCTTGCGCATTCTGTAATAAATTATGTATCACTTGCCTTAGCATTAAGGCGTCGCCCATCACCCACGCGCTTTGCTCACTTAGCTTGGTTTTAATGCTGATATGTTCCGGTTGATACAATTCCAGCACGCTGCCTAGCAACTGATTCATATCTATCTTGGCCAGATTTAATACCGGCGCACGCGCATATTCGCTAAATTCATTGACCATGGTTTTCATCGCCCCAACCTGCTCGACGATGGTCTTGGTAGCGCGTTCCAGAATGGCATAATCTGCTGCGGTTAATTTATCAGCCAACTTCAATTGCAAGCGCTCAGCGGATAACTGGATAGGGGTGAGCGGATTTTTAATCTCATGCGCCAAACGTCTTGCCACTTCTCCCCATGCCGCGTCGCGTTGCGCTTGTACCATGGCGGTAATATCGTCAAACATCAATAAATAACCCGCCTCATTGCCGCCCGGTAATAAAGAGCCGTGTATCATCAAAGTGCGTTTTCCTTGCGCCGTGGTGGTATCTAATTGCAACTGCCATTCGCCTACTGGATGCAAGGCATATTGTTTTAATACCGCATCGATAAACGACTGCAAACTAGGCTGTTGCTCGGCAAGATAACGCAAACTTTGATTCACATAAGGCTGTAAAGGCAAGCCCAAAATACTGCTGGCGGCTAAGTTAAATGTGCGAATTTCATCTTGCTTATTGAGCGCCAACACGCCGGTGGATAAGTGCGCCAAAATCAATTCTAAATAAGCCCGCGCGGCTTCTACCCGCTCTCTATTTAAGTTGGCTGCGTGGGTGGCTTCGGCTAATTGCTGGGTCATGCTGTTGAACGATTGCACCAACACGCCCAATTCATCGCGCCCTTGCGCGGGCAATTGCTTGCCATAATCGCCACTGGCAATCGCTCTAGTGCCCTCGGCTAGCACCGCGATGGGCGCGGTCAAGCGCCGACTTAAGAAAAAGCCTATCGACATCGCCACCAATAGCGTCAGCATTAACACCAAGGTCAAAATCAGCGCGAATACCTGCTTCATAGAGTGCCGTCCTAAAGACAACTCTTGATAATCTTGATACACCGCCTGCACTTCTTCTGCGGTAGCAGAGAGCTGCTTGGGGACAGGTTGCAACAGTTGCAAGATGCGCTGATCAGCGCCCACATCGTTCATATTCACCGGCACCAATACGCGCAGATATAAGCCTTTGCCGGGTATCGGTTCGATAATTCCGTATGACTTGAGTTTGGCTTGGCGCAACTGGGCTATATTAGGGGTGTTGGGCAAGAAGCTTTGTGATTCAGCACTAGAAAAAGCCAGAATTTTGCCTTGCATATTAATTAATAGCGCGTCTTGCACACCGGTTTTTTCGCGCAAATCGCTGAGCACAGTGAGATGCAATGAAGCTGGTTGAAAGGCAAGGTTTAACGCCATGCTTTCACCCTTCATTTTGACATCTTGCATCAGCGCGTCCAAAGCGCTCTGCCCCAAGCGCACACCACCTTCTAGGGCAGCTTCTACCTTGACGTTAAACCATGATTCAATGGATTGGGTGAGGAAGTTGACCGATACCAAATACACCAACAGACTGGGAATGACCGCCACCAAGGTAAATGCTGCCAGCAAGCGGCGGGTCAATCTACCGCCTATGGCGCTGGCACGAATTTGCCTTACCATGCGCACCACTTGCACCACGATTAAGCCCACCAGCAGCAATGCCAACATGATATTCATGGCCAATAACATGGTGAAATAATTACCTGAAATCGGCCCTTGTGCACTGGCTTGCGACAATAAATACAGCAATATCGCCGCCAACACTACGCTAAAAGAAAGGATATATTTCATTACAGATTAAAAGCTGGTGTCCAACGGAATCGCTCTGACACCATGCTCCACTCCTCAGAGCTAGCCGCTTCAGCTTGCAAGGCTTTGGGTAAACGTGATTGATCTAAACGAACGCGCAAAGCCGCTGAATAGGCCTCGCCCTTGTGTAGCAGAGATTTATCGAACACTACCCAGTCTTTAATTTTGCTTAATGCCTCTTTAGCTTGCGCTAAATTGGCATACGATTGTTGTTGCTGATGTCGCTTGATTAAGTATTGACGCGATAGCGCGTGATAGCTGATGGTGATGCGTTGGCTTTGGCTGATAACTTCTTCATCAAACCAATATTTTCTCGGTTGGGTCAGCTGAAACTCATACAGCAGGGTCAGTGGCACGCCCTTGTTTAAGGCTTCTTCTAGCGCGCCATTAAATTGCAAATCTAAATCTAATGCGACATGAAATTTATCATCTTGCGCCTGCAACTCGGCTGACTTGATGGTCAGTTGCGCTGGTGCAGCAAGGCTGGTCGCGCTCGAGCAAAAAAGTGCCGAGACTATGCCTAGGCAGTACATGACCAACAAAAATTTTACCTTAAGTTTTTTGCAGTAATGCATAAAATAAGCCGTCATGATATTGGTTGGGAATCAACTGCCCCTGTTGCATTTGCAGATTTTGCGGCAGCCCGTCTAGGGCTAAGTTTAACGCGTCAGCGTGGCTTTGCAAAAAATTATTCACCTGTAACTGGTTCTCTGCGGCAAACAGCGAACAAGTGACATACAGCAATAAACCGCCCGGCGCCAGCAATGGCCACAGCGCGTTGAGCAGATGCGCTTGTTGTTGAGCAAAGCTGGCGATATCGCTGCGGCGTCTGAGCCACTTGATATCGACATGGCGGCGCACCACGCCAGAGGCGCTACATGGCGCGTCTATTAAGATACGATCGAACGGCTTGCCATCCCACCATTGTTGCACTTGCGCGGCATCGGCTAATTGGGTTTGCCCAGTTAATTGCAAACGCTGCAAATTGCTGTTCACCCTAGCCAAGCGGGCCGGCGCAATATCCAAGGCCAGCAACTCGACATCGGCAGATTCTAATATTTGACAGCTTTTGCCACCCGGCGCAGCACAAGCGTCTAACACTCGCAAGCCGTCCTGCAAGCGCAATAATTTGGCGCTTTGTTGCGCGCCATAATCCTGCACCGAGACCAGCCCATCAGCAAAGCCCGGCAAGGCATCGACTGGCATGGCTTGCTGCAATAGCAAGCTGTGGCTATCCAATAACTGGCTATCTATCTGCTGTTGTTGCAATCGCTGCTGATAATCTAGGCCAGACAGTTTGCGTGCATTGACCCGCAAAGTCATAGGCGGATGTTGATTGCCGGTATGCAGAATCTGTTGCCAACTATCGGGATATTCTTGGCTCAGCTGCTGTATCCACCAACTAGGATAATTCCACTGCGTTTCCGCTTGATTTTGCAGGCTTTGCATTAATGCTGGCTGTTGCCGTATGAAATTGCGCAATAGCGCATTGACCAGACCCTTGGCCCAAGTTTTCTTGAGTGTTTGCATGGCCTGCACTGCTTGATTCACCACGGTATGCGCGGGGGCTTGGTCGTAGTGCAGTTGATACATGGCCACCAAGAGCAGATTTTCAATCAGCGGATCTTTGATAGGCTTGTCTAGCAAAGCCGTTAAACAGTGGCGCAAGCCTAAATAAAAGCGCAAGGCGCCATAACTTAAGTGTTGCGCTTGCGCTCTTTGCTGTGGGCTGGCTTGCGGAAAAGTTTGCTGTAAGGCAATTAATTCATCGCTTAAATTGCGCCCAGCCATCACTCGGCTCAGCGCATGACTGGCGATGATTTGTGCGAGATACAAGCTATCTCACCATCGCCAGCAGTTTAGCGATACGTTCCTCGGTGCGAGGGTGGGTAGAAAATAAAGACTGCATGCCCTCGGCAGACAAAGGATTAATAATCATCATCTGCGCCGTTTCGGGGTGCTGCTGCGCAGTTTCCATGGGGATGCGGTGCGCATAGTCATGAATTTTTCTCAGCGCACTAGCCAAGGCTTCGGGGTCGCGGCTGATTTCAGCACCGCCTCTATCCGCCTCAAACTCTCTGGCACGCGAAATCGCCATCTGTATCAACATGGCGGCAATCGGCGCCAAAATTAATACCACGATGGTCAACAATGGGTGGCCACCGCGCTGGCGGTTTTGCCCGCCGGCAAACAACATGGCAAAGCTACCAATCGATGAAATGGCACCGGCGATGGTGGCGGAAATGGTCGAGGTGAGCGTATCTCTATGCTTAACGTGCGCCAATTCATGCGCCATCACACCGCGTAATTCGCGCGCAGAAAGCAGACGCATAATACCGGTGGTGGCGGCCACTGCCGCGTTCTCAGGGTTGCGGCCGGTGGCAAACGCGTTGGGTTGATCTTCATTGATGACATACACCCTAGGCATAGGCAAACCAGCGTTTTGCGCCAACTCTGCCACCATACGATAGTAGTCGGCGAACTGCCCATTGTGCGCATCTATCTCTTGCGCGTTATACATACGCAATACCATATCGGCAGAAAACCAATAGGCATAAAAATTCATTCCGGCGGCGATTAACAAGGCAAACATTAAACCATTGATGCCGCCGATGGCAGCGCCAACCACGCCAAACAAAGCCACGATGGCGGCCATTAATAAAGCTGTTTTGAGCCAATTACCAAACATATTGCTATCCTCACTCTAGATTGACACCTAACTATTGTTGCAAGTCTGTTGCTGCAAGTTTGTTTATGGGGGCAGCATGACAAAATTCAAGCGGCTGAATCACGTATAGCACGGCCTTAAATAGGCAAACCAAACATGCACCCCAGCTGCACCGCGTGCCCCGCCACAAAAGCGCGTGCGCTCATTCGCTTGCCGCCCGGCATCTGCAATTCAGTGACCTGCAAAATCCCCTCGCCACAAGCGATATCTATGCTATCGCCTAGTCCCACCACTTGGCCAGCTTGCCCTGCATGATGGGCAATCTGCGCTGGCTCGCTGCTAGCGGTGGCCATCCATAAGCGACACACTTGGCCGGCAAAAGTGCTCTGTGCCACCGGAAATGGATTAAAGCCGCGCACTTGCCGTGAGATGGCGATGGCAGTTTGCTGCCAGTCAATCACGGCTTCAGACTTTTGCAATTTTTCTGCGTAAGTCACCAATTGCTCATCTTGTGGCTGACCGGCAATTTCACCTTGCTGACTTAGGCTATGCATCACTTGCAGCATTAACTCTGCGCCCATCTGCGCCAAGCGATCATGGATAGTTTGCGCAGTATCTTGCCCCGAAATCGGTGTGCTGGCTTTGCTTACCATATCGCCCGCATCTAAGGCTGGCACCACTTTCATAATGGTCACCCCAGTTTCATGGTCGCCCGCCAAAATGGCGCGCTGTATCGGTGCTGCGCCCCGCCAGCGTGGTAGCAAGGAAGCATGAATATTGAAACAACCCAATCTAGGCATTTGCAATACCGCACTGGGAATAATCAAGCCATAGGCCGCCACTAGCAATACATCGGCTTGGCATTGTTGAATGTGTTGTTGCACTGCGGCATCTTTTAGGGTTTCTGGTTGTAGCACAGGCAGGCCATGCTGCAAGGCCAACTGTTTCACCGGACTAGCGCTTAATTTCATGCCTCGGCCTGATGGTCTATCCGGCTGCGTCAATACCATCACAATCTGGTGCCCCGCCTTAATTAAAGCGCTTAGCGCAGGCACGGCAAATTCAGGGGTGCCAGCGTAGATGATGTTCAAAGGTGGGCAAGACTGGGAAGAATTAGGCATGTGCACGCTGACGTTTGATGAGCTTGCTACGAATACGATTTTGTTTCAGTGGCGATAAATATTGCACAAAAACCTTGCCCAATAAATGATCCATTTCGTGCTGAATACATACCGCCAACAAGCCTTCAGCATCCATTTTAAATGGCTTGCCGTCGCGCCCCAAGGCTTCTACTGTGATATGTTGTGCGCGACACAATTGTTCAAAAATCCCCGGTACTGATAAGCAGCCTTCCTCATACACCTGAGTGCCATCTTTGGCGACGATGCGTGGGTTAATCAACACCAATAACTGGTCACGGCTTTCGCTGATATCAATCACGATCACTTGTTCATGCACATTCACCTGCGTAGCTGCAAGGCCGATGCCGGGCGCTTGATACATGGTTTCTGCCATATCCTCTACCAGCTGTTGAATCCGTGCGTCCACCTGCGCCACTGGTTTGGCCACCGTGTATAAGCGCGGATCTGGATAATTCAATATATTGAGTAAAGCCATTTTTAAGATAATTTCTAAATCTATTTAAACTGATTTGGGACTCAGGCGCATGCCATGTAAAATTTTGTCGCTGCTTATTATACCTTTATGTGCTTAGAGTTCATGTGCCTAGCGTTTAGTTCGTGCATATCGCGTGCTTAACCCGTCAAGCTAAGCCCAGCCTAAATCATTTAAGCAGCAAAATAGCATGGCCAATATCGCCCCACTAAGCGCAATATTTAACACAGGAAAATCACATGCGCCCCAGCAAGCAAAGCAATGAGTCCTCTGCCACACAACAAGTTCCTGCAGACGCAGTTTACTGGTTGCGCATGCACGCCATTGCAGGGCTAGGGCGGCAATCCATCTATGCTTTATTAAAAACCTTTGGCTCAGCGCAGGCTATTTTTGACGCTTCCTATGCCAGCTTGTGCAAAGTAGTGAATGACCATATTGCCAGCCAAATCAAACTGGAATTGATTCCCGAGCAAGTGCAACAAAGCTTGCAATGGCTAAGTCAGCCAGATAATCATCTGCTGACGCTGGCCGATGAAGATTATCCGGCCATGTTGTTGCAAACCGCAGACCCGCCCGCAGTGCTGTTTGCCAAGGGACAATTAAGCTGTTTGCAGCAATCCTGTCTAGCTATCGTAGGAAGCCGCAACCCCACGCCGCAAGGCGAGAAAAATGCGCATGATTTTGCCAGCACGCTAGCCAAGTTTGATTTTTGTATCGTTAGCGGTTTGGCGCTAGGCATAGATGCAGCCGCGCATCAAGGCGCTTTGGCTGCTGGCGGCAAGACCATTGCCGTGGTGGGCACGGGACTGGATATCGTGTATCCCGCCAAGCACCGCGAGCTCGCCCATCAAATCGTCAAACAAGGTTTATTGATTAGCGAGTTTGCCTTGGGAATGCCCGCCATGCCGCAAAATTTTGCCCAGCGCAATCGACTGATTAGTGGCTTAAGCATGGGCTGTTTGGTGGTGGAAGCCAGTTTGCAAAGTGGCTCGTTAATCACTGCTAAATTTTCTACCGAACAAGACCGTGAAGTGTTTGCGATTCCAGGCTCGATTCACTCGCCGCAGTCCAAAGGTTGTCATCAACTGATTAAACAAGGGGCAAAATTGGTCGATGCGGTACAAGATATCGTGGAAGAATTAAAACCTGAATACTTTGTCGCCCAGTCTCAACAGAAATTTAAAAAAAATTTTGCGCAGCAAGATAAACCAGCCTCTACAGAAAATTTCCATGCAGACAAAGCGTTACTGAATTTAATCGGCTTCGAACCGATAACTGTCGAATATTTGCTACAACATAGTGGCTTGACTAGCGAACAGCTTTCGTCCATGCTGATGGCACTGGAATTGGACAATCAAATTGTTGCAATGCCAGGCGGACGATACCAACGTATCGTTTAATTTCATCAGCCTCTTCAAGATAGGAAACACTATGTTCGAAGTCCTCGTGTATATGTTTGAAAACTATGTTGCTCATAACATCTGCCCGGATCAGGATACGCTAGCGATGGAATTGCTTGCTGCTGGATTCGAAGATGACGAGATACATGATGCTGTTGATTGGATTAACCGCCTAAATGCGATGGCGGATGATGAAGTCACCTCACCTGCAGCACACACTTTGCGTGTGTATGCATCTGACGAGGCCATCAAATTAGAATCAGAAGCACTAGGTTTTTTAAGCTTTCTACTCAGCAATCAAATTATTCAGTTACACCAACACGAAATCATCATCGAACGCGCCATGGCCTTACCACAGCCAGTAGTGCATTTAGATGAAGTGCGTTGGATTGCTTATATGTTGCTGAAGAAACAAGGCCAGGAAGAGGAACTGCAATTCGCCGAAGAAGCCATCTTCGACAATTCAGCGGTCACGCTGCACTAAAACAAAACCCCGCCTCACGCGGGGTTTTTTATTATAACGAGCGTAGCTCACAAAACCCACCCACGCAGTCAGGGTGTCATACTGCGCGCAGAATGACGAGGTTGGCGCCTTCGCTTTTATTCCCCTCAACGGAGGGGAAACGCGCTTGTCGCGTGGGGGTGGTTGCGGCGTTAGCGGCTTATTTAATTTATGCGCCTCTCGGCGCGACCACCCCGTCACTTCGTGCCACCCCTCCGAAGATGGGAATGGTTTAAAGGTGGTGCTTTCTGTTTTTATTCCACAAACCCCTTTCTTTCAGATTATAATCACCACTGTTTTTTTGCCTTAAACCTTTGGCATATTTCTTAAGATTCCTGCCCGCAATAACAAACACATTGGGCTAATAATTCGAAGGAGATTTCCGTATGGCGATCATCAAAAGTACCACCGCGAGAGACGCAAATGGTGCAAGCAATATCGGCGCATTTGGCGACGTTGTTACCGTTACCCTCACCTTAGATGAACCGGTCGTTGCCACCAATGGCACGATTAACGGCAATACCGTTATCCCTACCTTTATGGCAGGGGACAATACCATCGCCGCAGGCGCGGTGAGCTTTTTGGCTTATAACGCTACCGCCAGAACCATCAGCTATCAAATCACCTTATCCAGCCTAGCCAATCCCTCTGGGGTGAGCGGGTTAACTGGCGCATTAACCTTAAGCAGTTTGTCCCTCAGCCCCAATATCACCATCTTAGGCACCAAACTAGTGGGCGGTGCGGTCGGCACCTTAACTGGTGGTGACTTATTCCTTAAAGCCGCTTACACCCTAGCCACCATTCCGCCTACCTTTGGTGAGTTTGAGACCACTTACACCCTAGATGAGAACTCCCCAGTCGCCACACCGCTATTTAGCATTAGCGCGACCGCCGCAAGTGGTGCTGCCAGTTATCGTTTATCTGGCACAGACGCGAGCTTCTTTAATATCGATAGCAAAGGCATCGTCAAATTCAGACGCGCCCCCGACTTTGAAACCAAACCCACTTATAGCCTGAATGTCATCGCCAGCGACCGTGCCGGCAATACCAATACCCAAGCCTTAAGCGTTACGCTGAATAATGTCGATGAAGCCGTGACCTTAGCGAGAGGGGCGACAGGGGTAGGCAGAATCACAGTCGCGCAGGGTGACCTCGCCGCCCAAGCCAAGAGCATCTTAAGTGACTTCGTGAATGACTTCCCCGGCAGCACCCTGACACTCACCTCGAATAACGCCAACATCGGCATACAAAACGGCACCTTGACCGGCACGCTGACCAGTAAAGGCACCGTCAACTTCACCGTCAAAAGCGATGATGGTGTAGAAAATATGGTCAACAACAGAGTCGTGAATGACGTATCCCGCAGCTATCAACTGATCGTCCTAGACAAACCCGCCATCAGTCGCCTAACCGTGAGCGACACCATAGACAGCAGCAGCACCGGCAAAGTATCTAGCATCGTCACCCTCAAAGTCTTAATGAGCGAAGCAAGCAGCAACACCATCCCCGCCGGCACCGGCGTCAACGCCACCTTCAGCGCCGGCAGAAACACCCTAACCGGTGTCAGTTTCACCGGCAGCAGCAACGACAACGGCATCGCCACGCTAAACTTCACCGCCACCCTCCCCGCAGGTGATAGCACCAGCATCGCACTCACTAGCCTTAACCTAGGGACTAACACGCTGATTGGCCAATACAGCCAAGGGAGTTTAAGCGGCAGTCTAACAAGACTGAATCTGCAAGGCGCCTACACGCTAGACAACAGCGCGCCAAGAATCACTAGCCCTGCGACTGTGACGATTAACGAGAACACCACCACAGCAATCTATACCGCAACCGCCACCGATGCGACCGCAGTGCAATACAGCCTAAGTGGCACAGGCGCCACCTTATTTAATATCGACGCAAACAATGGCCGCGTGACAGTTAAGCCCGGCATGGCAGTCAACTGCGAAGCGCTAGCCACCGCTAATTACCGCATTCCTATCAACATCATCGCCACAGATGCGAATGGCAATTCCAGCCTGCGAGCAGTCACAGTGAATGTGAGAAATGTTGATGAGCCAACAGTGCTCAGAGATGGTGAACAAGCAACACTGAGTAACTTAACGCTATTCAAAGGCGTCAGCGCCAATCTCGTCTTAACTTCATTCGGCAATGCCGTGACAGACCCTGAAGCTAGAGCGATTACCTACAGAATTAGCGATGGCTGGTTACCAGATGGCATTACGCTCAACAGCAGAACAGGCGCGTTCTCAGGCAAGATTGCTAGAGATTCAGAAATCAATAACTATGACTTCACGGTACTTGCAGATGATGGGGTGGTCAATGGCAACGATGCAATCAGACGCTATTCAGGGTCAGTATCAAATGTAGCCCTCTTAACAGCTGATGACACATTACTCACCAGAAACGACACGGCCACCACCGTCACCTTTACTGCCTTCGGTGACTTTCCTGATGGCACAAGCAATATGGGTTTATATAAGGCCGGCGCAACCCCCACACTCATTGGGACTTTGACCAATATCACAACTGATACAGAGACATTTGTAGCGATAGTGACTAAATCAGATTTAATGAGCGACAACACTACGGCATCGTTCTTTGTGAGATACACCCCAGCAGGTGGTACGCAGACAGATACTCCAAGCGTTACGATTCGCCGAGATGAAACTGCGCCTAGTGTCAGCGCAATTAATCTAAGCTCTGATAGCGTGCAAAATAATCAAGTGGCAATAGGCGATTTGGTAACTGCCTCAGTGGTTTTCAGTGAGGCAGTTACGATTACTGGTACACCAACCCTGACTTTATCTTTAGATTCTTCTACCGCCTCTGCTGTATTTACCACGATGTCTAACACCACAACTGCATCGTTTATTTACACCATACGCTCAGGGGATAACGATACAAGTGGCATTAGTGTTGCTGCCAACGCATTTACTAATCTAAGTTTCAGAGATACAGCAGGCAATACAGGCCCCACTACTAATCAAGCAGTGACTGATGTAGCAACACTTAGAGTAGATGGGTTGGCGCCAGCAGCACCGGTGATTAACTTTGTTGATACTGGAAGTAGTTCGACGGATGGCATCACCTCGAATGGCAATATCACTATCGGCAACCTTGAAGCAAATTCGACATATGAATATCGCATTAATAATTCGGCTACTTGGATACCTTTAAGCAATCCTCAATTCTTAGCGACCTCAGGAAGAAATACCTATCAAGTTCGACAAACCGACCAAGCTGGTAATAGCAGTTTCTCGGAAGTGAAAACTATTGAATACCGAACATTAGCGCAGGGGTTTGTGATAAATGCAGAGACTTATAGTTACCGCGTGGATCAAGCTGGTTGGGCAGTATCAACTGCTGGTGATGTCAATGGGGATGGCTATGATGATTTAATTATTGGAGCACCCCGAACTTCTATTGGCGCAAATTTTAATCTAGGCAAAAGCTATCTTGTTTATGGCAAACCAACAACAGAGTCCGTTAAGTTATCCCAAATCGCACAGGGTACAGGTGGGTTTGTAATGATTGGCCAGACAACTGGAGACCAAGCAGGTTACTCAGTATCCGCTGCGGGGGATATTAATGGTGATGGTTTGGCAGATTTAATGGTAGGCGCGCCAAACGGTGACCCTAGCAACACCACTACAGACGGTGGCCGAACATATATCATTTTTGGTAAGACAGATAGAGACGCTGTTAATTTATCAGCAATCGTGAATGGGACAGGTGGTTTCGTTATTAATGGTCAATCAAGTTCAGATTATAGCGGTTACTCTATTAATACTGCTGGTGATATAGATGGTGATGGCTTGATTGACTTGATTATTGGCACTTATTTAAGTGACATAACTGGAAAAACTGATGGTGGAAAGAGTTATATCGTATTTGGAAAAACAGATAAAAACAATGTTAATTTATCTGACGTTGCGAACGGCACAGGCGGATTTATTATTAATGCGAATGTAGCTGGTGAAAACTCAGGTCTTTCAGTTTCATCAGCTGGCGATGTCGATGGTGATGGGCTAGCCGACCTTATTGTTGGGGCTAACCTAAGCACCTCTGGTGGGGGATGGGCTGCCGGCAGAAGTTACGTAATATTTGGCAGTACCAATAGAACAACAATTGAACTGTCTAGTGTTGCCGCAGGCACAGGCGGTTTTGTTATAAATGGTGAGTGGACTGGCGACGAGAGTGGTTATAGTGTTTCATCTGCAGGAGATGTTAACGGTGATGGCTTGGCGGATTTGATTATTGGTGCAAGGAACTCTGATTTCAATGGCAATAATGCTGGAAGAAGTTATATCGTTTTTGGCAAACCTTCCGGAGGCGCTATTGAATTAACCAATATTAGTGCCGGAACAGGCGGTTTTGTAGTTAATGGGCTATGTTCACTTGATAACCTTGGTTGGGCAGTTTCCGCTGCAGGTGACGTAAATGGTGATGGTTTAGGAGATCTTATTCTTGGTGCGCCAAGAGATGTTAATGAATTTGTTGGTAACTCAAGATGCTATGTTGTGTTTGGTAAAACTGATACAAAAGCAATTAATGCTTCCGCCCTATTAAATGGCCTTGGTGAGGGCATAATTTATTCGAATACCCCAACCGCCGGCGCCGATACCATCACCGGCTCAACAGCAACAGAAATTCTGATTGGTGCTGCTGGTAATGACACGATTACCGGTGGCGGTGGTGCAGATGTTTTAATTGGTGGGTTGGGTAACGATACTTTTATCGTGAATGCCTCCAATATCGCAGCATTGCGAAGCAACACTCCAAGTACAGATACATTCTTAGGTAACCCACAACTCGCCCGCATCGACGGCGGCACTGGCATCGACACCTTGCAACTCACTAGCGGTGCTAGCATAGACTTCACGCAAATCACTCAAATCGCAGCAAGTAATCCTAAAGTAGGCAGTCGGGTGAGTAGTATTGAGCGGATAGACCTTGCTACGGATACGGCGGCGAATACGGTGAAGATTAGTTTGTTTGACGTGTTGGATATGGCGGGGATGAATTTGTTTAACAACACCACTTTCGGGTCAGGGTTAGGGACTTTGGTGGCTAGGCATCAGGTGGTGATTACTGGTAGCAATACAGATACGGTGGATATTGATGGGTTTGCTATTTCCGGTGGTACGAATGTGTGGGCTAAGGCGGCTGGCACGGTGATGAATAATGGCGTGACGTTTGATATTTGGAACCACAATACGGCAGCGGCGCAGTTGTTGATTCAGCAGAATGTGCAGGTGATTTAGTTAGGTGAAAAGCGACCACCCCACCGCAAGCGGTCCCCCCCTCCGAAGAAGGGAATTGATTTAGGACAATCCGCGCTTATGCGCGGATTGGCTTTTTAAGGGACTGGATACTGCGACTGCGCGCAGTATGACGGTGCTGGGGCTTTTGGTTTTAATTCCACTCTGCGGAGGGGAACGCGCTTGTCGCGTGGGGGTGGTTGCGGCGCAAGCCGCTTGTTTGTTTTATGCGCCTGTCGGCGCGACCACCCCGGGCACATACGTGCCAGCCCCTCCGCAGAGGGGAATTGGGCACGACTGCGCGGTATGACGCCGGTTTTAGAAACCCGCTTGTTTAATTGTTTTGGATAGTCAGATTGCCAATAATCTGGCTAATTAGATTGGCTTGGTTGAGGGTGTAGAAATGCAAACCTGGGGCGCCGCCGTCTATTAGTCGTTGGCATAGCTGGCTGACGACTTGCAAGCCTAGGGCGCTTAGTGAGGCGGGGTCTTCTGCGTAATCTTGCAGGCGCAGACTTAACCAGCGTGGGATTTCAGCGCCACATACCGAAGAAAATCTTGCCAACTGGGTGTAGTTATAAATCGGCATGATGCCGGGCACGATAGGCACTTTTACCCCCATCGCTTGGCATTGTTCAACGAATTGAAAATACGCATCGGCGTTGTAGAAGTACTGGGTAATCGCACCATTGGCACCCGCGTCAATTTTTTGCTTGAAGTGTTGCATATCTAGCGCAGCAGATTTGGCTTCTGGGTGGGTTTCAGGATAGGCGGCTACTTCAATATGAAAAGCATCGCCGGTCTGTTGCCGAATGAAGCTGACTAAATCACTGGCATGGGCAAAATCACTGGCGCTCACCTCACCGGACGGCATATCGCCACGCAATACCACCAAACGGCGTATGCCATGCGATTGATACACTTGCAACATGGCCAAGATATCCTCGCGACTGGAGGAAATGCCTGAGATATGCGGCGCTGCCTCGACGCCATCGCGCTGAATCGCCAACACTGTGTCCATGGTGCGATCTCGCGTGGAGCCACCCGCACCGAAGGTCACCGAAAAAAACTTAGGCTGATGCTGGCTAAGCTGTTGTCTAGTTTCTAGCAGCTTAGCCTCGCCTTCAGCAGTTTTCGGCGGAAAAAATTCAAAACTTAATTCAAACGCCATGATGTGTTCTTTCTATCTATGCCCAACAAAGCCGTATGTCTGACAAAGCCGTTGGCCTGAGCAGTCTAGTAGCGATAGCTATCTGGTTTAAATGGGCCATCTTGCGCCACGCCAATATAAGCCGCTTGTTGTGGACTTAATTTGGTCAATTTGGCATTTAGCTTTTTCAGTTGCAACAAGGCGACTTTTTCATCTAGATGTTTAGGCAAGGTATAGACGCCGACTGGATAGGCGGCACGGTTGCTAAACAACTCGATTTGCGCAATGGTTTGATTGGCAAAAGAGGAGCTCATCACATAGCTAGGATGGCCTGTGCCACAGCCTAGATTGACTAAGCGACCCTTGGCTAGCAAGATAATGCATTTGCCATCTGGGAATATCACATGGTCCACTTGTGGCTTGATTTCTTCCCATTGATATTGCTCTAAAGAAGCCACATCAATCTCGTTATCAAAATGCCCGATATTGCAGACGATGGCTTGATCTTTCATCTGCTGCATATGTTGATGGGTAATCACATGGTAATTGCCAGTGGCGGTGACGAAGATATCCGCTTGTGCGCAAGCCTCGTCCATGGTCACTACACGATAGCCTTCCATGGCGGCTTGCAAAGCACAAATAGGATCAATCTCGGTGACCCATACTTGCGCAGATAGGGCGCGCAAGGCTTGTGCTGAGCCTTTACCAACATCGCCATAACCTGCTACTACGGCAATTTTGCCTGCGATCATCACATCGGTAGCACGCTTGATGCCGTCCACCAAAGATTCACGACAGCCATAAAGATTATCGAATTTGGATTTAGTCACCGAGTCATTGACGTTGATCGCTGGGAAAGCCAAGCGACCTTCTTTGTGCATTTGATACAGTCTGTGCACACCGGTGGTGGTTTCTTCTGTGACGCCAATAATTTTTTCTAGGCGAGTGGAATACCAATGTGGATCTACTTTGAGTTTTTGCTTGATGGAATTGAACAAACACACTTCTTCTTCGCTGCTGGGGTTGTCCAGCACGCTCAGATCTTGTTCCGCTTTGCTGCCCAAATGTAATAGCAAGGTCGCGTCGCCACCATCATCTAAAATCATATTGCTGTAGCCACCATCCGACCATTCAAAAATTCTATGGGTGTAATCCCAATATTCTTGCAAAGTCTCGCCTTTGACCGCGAACACAGCGGTACCGCTGGCAGCGATAGCCGCTGCAGCATGATCTTGCGTAGAAAAAATATTACAAGAGGCCCAGCGCACTTGTGCGCCTAGGTCTTTCAGCGTTTCAATCAGCACGGCAGTTTGGATAGTCATATGCAAGGATCCGGTAATACGCGCACCTTTGAGTGGCTTGGTAAGCGCATACTCTTCACGAATCGCCATTAATCCAGGCATTTCGGTCTCGGCAATGGCGATCTCTTTACGACCCCAATCAGCCAAACTTAAATCCGCTACTACATAATCTTTGATATCAGTCACAGTATTCATGTATTCATTCCTTGAATGGTGTGACCGGAGGGAAAGCGATTTAACGCAAGAAAGCGATGGCTTTTCTCACCCGCATCCCGTGCCCGGCACGGTTAATCAGGTGAGCGCCGTTTAGATTCCGAGCCTGGGAGGTTGTCTCTCGCAGCGCTCCTCGGAAAGTGCGCATTATACGCACAGATTAGCGATGGCTCAAACGCTATGTGTGAACCGTCGCAAAAACAATTTGCTTAACTTATAGAATGTCTTAACTTGCAGAACGTAAGGCCTCTGCTTTATCGGTCGCTTCCCAAGTAAACTCTGGCTCATCGCGGCCAAAATGGCCATAAGCCGCGGTTTTGCTGTAAATGGGACGCAATAGATTGAGCATATTGACGATGCCCTTAGGACGCAAATCAAAATGTTCCCGCACCAGCGCGGTTAATTGTTGATTGCTTAATTTTCCGCTACCAAAGGTTTCCACCATGATGCTGGTCGGTTGCGCCACCCCAATGGCATAAGAGATTTGTACCAAACAACGCTCAGCCAAGCCTGCTGCCACAATATTTTTGGCCACATAACGACCGGCATAAGCGGCTGAACGATCGACTTTAGAAGGATCTTTGCCTGAGAAAGCCCCGCCGCCGTGTGGCGCAGCGCCACCATAGGTATCAACGATAATCTTGCGACCAGTTAAGCCGCAGTCGCCTTGTGGTCCGCCGATGACAAAGCGACCGGTAGGATTGACCAAGTATTTGATATCGCCTTTGACTAAGGCTTGTGGCAACACTGGCTGGATAATTTCTTCTATCACCGCTTCACGAATTTGCGCCAAGCTAATATCCGGCGCGTGCTGGGTAGAAACCACTACCGTGTCTATGCCGACTGGCTTGCCATCTTGATAGCGTATGGTCACTTGCGATTTGGCATCGGGACGCAACCATGGCAAACGGCCATCTTTGCGCAACTGTGATTGGCGCTCCATGATGCGATGCGCTAACCAAATCGGCAAAGGCATCAATTGTGGCGTTTCATTACAGGCATAACCAAACATCAACCCTTGATCCCCCGCCCCTTGGTCTAGCGGATCGTCCTCGGCCTTATCGACGCCTTGCGCAATATCTGGCGACTGCTTATCGTAAGCCACCAATACCGCACAGCCTTTGTAATCGATACCGAACTCTGTGTTGTCATAGCCGATACGCTTGATGGCATCGCGCGCCACCTTGATATAGTCCACATTAGCCGTGGTGGTAATCTCTCCGGCTAAAACAATCAGGCCGGTATTGGCCAAGGTTTCTGCCGCCACGCGGGCACTAGGATCTTGGCTGAGAATGGCATCTAAAATGCTGTCCGACACTTGATCGGCTAATTTATCAGGGTGCCCTTCAGACACGGACTCAGAGGTAAATAGGTATTCATTCATGGTTGGTTTTCTTTCCATTTTAAAATTATTCGGCGAAATAATTATTCGACAATCACAAATTGGGTGGCGGATTTTAACATAGTGAATAGTGCCGAGGTATGCGCCGAATCATTAGTTTTTTGCCGATAAGCTTAAGGCAGCTCGCGATTAGTTGGCATAGGCAAGCGCTTCAACTGGCTGGGGAAACTTTGCTTATTGTGCCTGCAATGTCCTAAAATGCGAATTACTTCACCATGACAACTAATATGAATATTTCGTTCACCAAAATGCACGGCCTAGGCAATGACTTTATGGTTATTGACGCTTACCGCCAGCCCATCCAACTCAGCGCTGCACAAATTCGACAACTGGCCGATAGACATACTGGCATAGGCTTTGATCAGTTATTGATGGTAGAAAAGCCACAGCATGCAGACGCTGACTTCCGCTATCGTATTTTTAATGCTGACGGCAGTGAAGTTGAACAATGTGGCAATGGTGCGCGTTGTTTTGTACGCTTTGTGCATGAGCAAAAGCTCACCCAGCAACCTCGTATCGCGGTAGAAACGGCGGCTGGCATTATTTACCCACGCCTGCAAGCAGACGGCAAGGTCAGCGTAGATATGGGCGAACCGCGCTTTGAGCCGTCAGATATCCCCTTTATTGCAGAGCAAACTAGCGATTTATATCGCATTCAAATAGGACAAAGCGAAGTGGAATTTGCTGTAGTTTCTATGGGCAATCCGCACGCCGTTTGCTTGGTAGAGAATCTGCAACAAACGGCAGTGGGCGAGCTTGGCGCCGCATTAGAATGTCACCCTCGCTTCCCCAATCGAGTCAATGTGGGCTTTATGCAAATGATCGATGCGCATCATATTCAGCTGCGCGTTTATGAGCGTGGCGCGGGCGAAACATTGTCTTGCGGCACGGGCGCTTGTGCCGCTGCGGTCAGCGGCATACGCCGTGGCTTATTGCAAAGCCCAGTGGTGGTCACTACACGTGGCGGCGATTTAGAAATTGCATGGGCAGGTGCCGGACACTCGGTGATGATGACCGGGCCCGCAGTGACCGTGTATCAGGGCGAGATACAGTTATAAAGTCTTACGAGGAAGATGCATGACAGATGCTAGTCAACTTGATGAACTAAGCGTTGCTGAATATTTAGCCGCGCACCCCGATTTTTTTACACAGCACAGCGGTTTGCTGGCCAGCATGGTGGTGCCTGCGCAAAACGGTTCGGGGACGATTTCTTTGGTGGAGCGCCAACAGCAAGCGCAGCGCGAAAAAATTCGCCAGCTAGAAACCAACTATGCCAACTTATTAGTGATAGGCAATCAAAATGATGCTTTGGCTGACAAGCTGCATCAATTTACTTTGCGCTTGATTGCGGCGACTGACCAGGCCGAGTTAAGCCAAGTGATTAGCCAAAGCCTGCAACAAGATTTCAATATTGAGCACGCCAGTATTGTGCAGCCAGCGCAACAAGCAGAATCTTCAGCAGAACTACAGCAATGGATAGCGCAGTTAAGCGAGCCATATTGCGGCAATCAACCGGCACCAAGTATTCAACAGGCCTTGCCGGAAAGCTATCAATCGTTTGCCTGCATTCCCCTGCAAATAGGCCAAGACAGCGCACTATTGGTATTGGCCAGTCAACATCAAGATAGATTCTATGCGGGCATGGGCACTATGTTTTTGCGCCGTATCGGCCAATTAGCCAGCGCCGCCCTGACTAAAAGCACGCCGGCATGAACTATCTGCAGGCTTATCTAGATTATCTGCAATTTGAACGCCGGCTAAGCGAGCTGACCATTATCAATTATCAGCGCGATATCAAAGTATTGTTCGCGCTAGCCAATATTCAACAAGATCAATCTGCACTGCAACAGATTAGCGCTAGCCAAATCCGTTTAATGATAGGCAAACTGCACAGCCAACAATTAGGCGGCAAGAGCTTGGCCAGAATGCTCTCGGCTTGGCGCGGTTTTTTTGCCTATCTAATCAAGCAACATCAATTTGAGCTTAACCCATGCCTAGCCATCAAACCGCCTAAGATTGCCAAAACCTTGCCGCATGCTTTGGCGCCGGATCAGGCCCATCAGTTATTAAATATTAAGGCGACCGATGATATTGCCGTACGCGATCATGCCATTCTGGAGTTGTTTTATTCTTCTGGCTTACGCTTAGCCGAGCTGATTAATGTGCTGGTGCATGATATTGACCTGGCCAACGGCACCATCAGTGTTACCGGCAAAGGCAATAAAACCCGTATCGTGCCGGTAGGCAGTTTTGCCATTCAAGCGATTCAGCGCTGGCTGAACATCCGTCAACAAATTGCCGCTGAAACTGCGCATTTATTTATTACCCCGCGCGGCAAGCCTATGTCGGCCAGAACCATACAGCACAGAATGAAATATTGG
>CAYNLW010000011.1:0-37504 GCA_964398195.1 uncultured Methylophilaceae bacterium
ATTGATGAGTCTATCCTCTCTCAACAACTGGTTCAAAAAATTAACTCAGTTCAATGGGAATTAATTGAGGTCAATCCACGTCTATGCGCGGATTGGCTTTTTTAATGTCCTGGATTCTGCGACTACGCGCAGAATGACATCGTAAAAATGCCTTATTGGTTTTGTCCTGGATACTGCGACTGCGCGCAGTATGACTTGTTGATTTATTTTCTGCGTTGTTTGAAAAAGTTGGATAGTAGGGCGCCGCACTCGGAAGCCATCACACCCGCTAGTACTTGGGTGTGGTGGTTTAATTTTTTATCCACCATCAAGTCCACCACGCTGCCGCAGGCGCCGGTTTTGGGGTCGCTGGCGCCATACACTAAATGGGCGAGGCGGGCGTGTTGAATGGCGCCGGCGCACATGGCGCAGGGTTCTAAAGTGACGTATAGCGTGCAGTCTGTTAAGCGATAGTTGCCTAAGAATTTTGCGGCTAGCCGCATGGCTTGAATTTCTGCATGGGCGCTGGGGTCGTGTAGCGCGATGGGTTGGTTATGCGCCACTGCGATAATTTGCTGGTCTTTGACGATCACTGCGCCTACCGGCACTTCGCCAAGCTCTGCGGCGAGTTGCGCTTGTTGTAAGGCGATTTGCATGAAGTCTTGATGGGTTTGCATAGGCTTATCTGTCGAATATTGCGCGTGGCGCTGTGCGGACTAGTGATGGATAATAACAATCTTTTTGCCCGCCGCAAAAATTTCCCCACCATGTCATACCGACCTAAGTGCTTATTCAGTGGCTTTAAGAAAATAAGTAAAGCTCGGAACCTCGTCATAGCAACGCAAGTCAGTATCTACTCTGCACCCATAGGATGCTCTGACGCAGGAAGCGCATCAATCGCGGGTATCCGGTGGCATTAAAATCAAACAATTAAAATGTTTATCCCCTGTTAATTTTTTCATGGAGTTGTGATGACCGATCTATTTTCCCCAGTTAATTTAGCCGACCTAGCCCTGCGCAATCGGGTGGTGATGGCGCCGTTAACGCGCAATCGCAGTTCTACTGAGGGCATTCCTAGTGCGCTAAACGCTACTTATTATGCGCAACGCGCCAGTGCTGGTTTGATTATTAGTGAGGCGACACCGATTTGTGCGATGGCGCATGGTTATCCCTTGTTGCCGGGCATATACACTGACGCGCAGGTGGCGGGTTGGAAGCAAGTGACTGAGGCGGTGCATGCCAAAGGCGGCAAGATTGTGCTGCAACTATGGCATGTGGGGCGCATTTCGCACCCTAGTTTATTACCCCAGCAAGCCTTGCCGGTGGCGCCATCTGCCATTAAGCCAGCGGGTAAAGCGTTTACCTATAAGGGTTTGCAATACTATGTCACGCCACGTGCTTTAGAAACGTACGAGTTGCCAGAGATTATTCAGCAATATCAACACGCCACGCGCTGTGCTTTGGCCGCCGGATTTGATGGCGTAGAAGTGCATGCGGCCAATGGCTATCTGCTGGATCAGTTCTTGCGCGATAGCACCAATCAGCGTAGCGATGAATACGGCGGTAGCATGCAAAACCGCGCGCGTTTGTTGATGCAAGTGGTGGAGGCGGTGGTGCAAATCGCTGGTGCCGGCATCGTCGGGGTGCGTTTGTCGCCGGTGAATCCGTTTAATGATATTCAAGATAGTCAGCCACAAACCTTGTTTAACTATGTCACCCAGCAATTAAACCAATTCCATTTGGCTTATTTGCACGTTGTAGAAGGCGGCATCCACGGCGGTGGACCTGCTGCGCCATTTGACTTTGCGCAAATGCGCAGTCTGTTTGAGGGGGCTTATATCGCCAACTTGGGTTATGACAAAGCCAAAGCCAATGCTGCCATTGCTAGCGGTCATGCCGATGCGGTGGCGTTTGGTGTGCCATTTATCGCTAATCCAGATTTGGTCGAGCGCTTGAAAAACGATTGGCCACTCAATGAGGCCGATAGCAAGAGCTTCTACGGTGGCACTGAGCGCGGCTATACTGACTATCCTTTTTATACGGCGGCCTAAACATGCAAAAACCTGCGATTACCCAAGTTGCCATAGACCCCACCATTGCAGCGCGCTGGAGCAGCCGTTGTTATGACCCAAACAAAGCCATTAGCCCAGAGCAAACCCTGGCCTTGTTAGAAGCCGCGCGCTGGGCGCCGTCTTGTATGGGCGAGCAGCCTTGGCGGTTTTTGCTATGGGATAAAAGCCAACACCCTGAAGGCTGGCAGCAAGCCTTTGAGTGTTTGTCCGAAGGCAATCAAATCTGGGTCAAGCATGCCCCTTGGCTGTGCTTGGTGTGTGCCGATAGCGTATTTATCAAAAACGCTCAGCCTAATCGCTGGGCGCAATATGATACTGGCTCGGCGGCCATGAATCTGTGTTTGCAGGCCAGCAGCATGGGCTTGGTCGCGCATCAGCTGGGTGGCTTTGATGCCACTAAAGCGCGGGCTATCTTTGCCATTCCTGAGCAATTTAGCTTGATGGCCATGATCGCGGTGGGATATCCGGGCGATGTCCAGCAACTGTCTGAAGATTTGCAAGCCAGAGAGCAAGCGCCCAGACAGCGCAAGCCGTTGGCCGAGATTGCTTTTGCCAATGCGTGGCAAAACCCCATAGTTTAAGCGACATGATGGGTGCTTGAGCATATTTGCTTGAGGGCTAGTCGGCATCTGTTAGAATAAGCGCCTTTTTTTAAATTTTATTGATAGGTTTGAATATGTCAGTGATTACCCTCACCAAGGACAACTTTAAAAGCACCATAGAGAAAAATGCTTTTGTGATTGTCGATTTCTGGGCGCCTTGGTGTGAGCCATGCGTCAATTTCACACCGGTATTTGAGGCAGCGGCCAAAAATAATCCCGATATCACTTTTGGTATGGTGGATACCGAAGCCAACCCTGAAATTGCTGAATATTTCGAAGTCAGCAAAATCCCCGCCATCTTAATCATTCGTGAACAAGCCGGTATTCATGCGCAACAAGGCGAATTAGGCGCGCCAGCGTTAGACAAGCTGATTGAATGGGCACGCGAATTTGATATGCAACAAGTGCGCGACTATTACGCACAACTAGATAAAAAATAATTTTTCTGCAATATCCAGCAAAAAAGCCGCGCTAGTCGCGGCTTTTTCATGTCTAGCGTACTGAACTATTTTGCATATCTTATAATGATGTATATAATCTACATAACCCAATCCCGTTTTCGCCACTGCAAAATCCTTTGATTTTCGCCTATTCGAGGGGAAGCATCATGACAGAAAAATTCAAATTGCTTGATAATCAGTCCATAGGCATTGCGCTTAAGCAATTACGCAAAAAACAAAAACTCTCTATCAACGACTTTTCGCAAAGTACCGGGATATGTCGTAGCTATATCACGATGGTGGAACAGGGTGAGGCCAACCCAAGTGTGGAAGTACTCAAAACTTTATTTGCAGGTGTAGGCAGGAATTTGGTATTTAGCTTGCGCCGCCAACGGCAATATGCAAAAGCTGAGAAAAATTTTTCTAGTCAAATCAAAGCGCCTTCGGTCAGAAAAAACGCTAGTGGCGCCAGTACTACGAAACGCTAAGACAATGCTAGGACAGGGCTAGCACAAGCAAATCAACAAAATAAATTCACCCAAGCTAGTAAGCCAGATTCGCTAGCTAAAATCCCGCATTAATCCACAAAAAAAGCCTAAATGAATATGCCCTGAATTACTGGACTAAATTGCCAAGATATTTAATCGGGTCCACCGATTTTCCCTGAAAGCGAATCTCAAAATGCAGTTTTACTTTATCCGTGCCTGAGCTGCCCATTTCAGCAATCTTTTGCCCTTTGGTAATCATTTGACCTTCTTTGACTAAGGTTTTGCTGTTGTGCGCATACACCGATAACAGGTCTTTGTCATGTTTGATAATCACCATATTGCCGTAGCCACGTAAATCGCCACCGTTGTAGATCACTTTGCCATTGGCTGCAGCATTCACTTCCTGACCTAGCACCCCTTCAATATCAATGCCTTTGGCACTGCTGCCCTCGCTAAATGGATTAATCACCTTACCTTTGGTCGGCCAAGACCAATCGTTGCTGCTGGCGGCAACCGTGGAATTGCTGGCGACACGAGGGGTGTTGCGGGATTGTGGCGCTAGTTTGTCATTGATATCCGCCCCAGTATTAGCTGCTGGTGCATCGCCAGTAGTACCACCGACGGGGCTAGTAGCAGCCCCAGTCGTGGCTGCTGGCGCTGTGGTTAATTTATTATCTTTGTTGTTAGCGCCATTAGCATTGTTGGCCGCCATCGGTTTGCTGTCATCTGCCAGTGGCTTGCCATTGATAGCCTCATTTAACATGTGACCTTGCGGTGCTGCGCCATCTGCTTCTAATGGTCTGGTAACCGCGCCACCTTCTAGGTTAGCGTCAGCTTTTTTGCCATCTAATTTTTTGCCGTCTGTTTTGCCGTCAGACACTAGCGTTTTTTCTTTGCCTTTTAGATTTTTTAATTTTAGGCCTTGCCCGATTTTAATCACATAAGGTGCTTCGATTTGGTTGTCCTGCGCGATTTCCCGATAATCAAAGCCATGTTCAAGCCCAATCGAATACAAGGTGTCGCCTTTTTTGACGATATATAAATCTGGCCGCCAGTCTTGTGCTGGGGCGGATTTGCTGGCGCTGGCGTTACGGTTTTGACTGCTGGCCGTGGCATATTCAGATTTGCTAGAAATATCTGTGACGGGTGCCGGCTTATGCAAGCTAGGGGCACAGGCAGTTAGGCCTAACAGTAGAGCTAGAAGTAGAAGTGAGGAGGATAAGCGCAGCATGTTCTAATCCTTTTTAACGCCATTTAACAAAGGCACAAATTTGACTGATTCTAATTGGCTGGTAATAAAAGTTTCCTGGTCTTGCCGTTGCACTAAGTGCAACATCTGTTCTTCAACACCCACCGGAATCACCATACGGCCACCGATTGCAAGTTGCTGCATCAGCGCCTGGGGAATATGGCTAGCCGCAGCAGTGACAATAATGCCATCAAACGGCGCATAGTCCGCTAGCCCTATGCTGCCATCGGCATTTTCTAATTTGATATTGGTCAGCTTTAATTGCCGCAAGGTGGTCAGCGCTTTCATCAACAAAGGACGTATGCGTTCTAGCGTATAAACTTCTCGCGCCACTTTGGATAGCACAGCGGTTTGATAGCCACAGCCAGTGCCGATTTCTAATACTTTGCCCAAGTCTTTGCCAGCGCGCAGCGTTTCGGTCATTTTGGCCACGATATAGGGCTGTGAAATGGTCTGGCCAAAGCCTATGGGCAGGGCGACGTCTTCGTAGGCGCGGATAGAAATCGCTTCATCGACAAACACATGACGCGGAATTTCGCTCATAGCCGCCAAGGTCAGCTCATCGCTAATGCCTTGTTCACGCAAACGCATCAGCATACGCTCACGGGTTCTTTGTGAGGTCATGCCTATGCCATTGATGCGTTTGCCTATAACCATGTTTTCAATTGTTCTAGCTGTTGGGTATAGGTTAAATCAGCGCGTAGCGGGGTAATCGACACCTGCTGGTTGGCGACCGCATAAAAGTCGGTGCCGGGTCCAGCGTCTTGCGCCTCACCGGCAGCGCCCACCCAATACAAGGTTTCTCCACGTGGGGATAAGGATTTAATCACCGGTTCCGCTTTATGGCGCTTGCCTAAGCGGGTGGTGACCACACCTTGAATTTGCTCATAAGCGATATCAGGCACATTGATATTCAGCAACATAGGTCCTTGCACTGGGCGTTGCATAATCTTGGGCAGTAACTCCGTCACGATGCGCGCGGCGCTGTCAAAATGTTTGGCATTGTGCTGCGACATAGATACGGCGACCGAGGGAATATCTAGCAGAAAGCCTTCCATAGCGGCTGCCACAGTACCGGAATAAATGGTGTCATCGCCCATATTGGCGCCATCATTGATGCCGGAAATAATCATATCGGGCAGCTCATCTAGCAGGCCGGTAACGGCTAAATGCACGCAATCGGTGGGTGTGCCATTGACATAATAAAAGCCATTTTCGGCTTGGCGCACGCTGAGCGGTCTATCTAAAGTGAGCGAGTTACTAGCACCACTGCGATTGCGTTCTGGCGCAACCACCACAATTTCTGCCACTTGGCTGATATGTTTGGCCAAGGTTTGTAAGCCCGGCGCGAAATATCCATCATCGTTTGAAAGTAAAATTCTCATGCGTTTTTGTCTTTGGTTGAGCCTGCTTTTTGTGTTTGATAGCCATATGCTAGGAATAAGATGCTAGGTTTAAGCGCGCTGCGTAACAGTCAATAAGTCGCGCCCAGGCGATATTTTAACTTGCTTCCTGTGCTGGGAGAACTGTGCCATCACAATAAATACTGGCTGTATCTTGCCACTGCGACGGGCTAAGGCAAACGCTGACACACAGGCGCCAATTAAGCGATACCAATTAAGCGATACCCATTAAACGATTAAGGCCGCCAACACTTTGCGACCTTCGCTCAGCAAAATATTGTAAGTGCGACAAGCGGCAGCTGTGGTCATGCTTTCCACCGCAATCTGCGCTTGCGTAAGCGGGGCGGTCAGTTTGGGCGAGATAAATTGATGTTGCTCGCCACAGCCTATCAACACGATTTCCGCTTGCAGCGCCAAGATTTGCGCAATATGCGTCGCGTCCAATTGTGCGAGCGCAGCTACTGGCCAATCGCTAATCAGTTGCTGCGGCGTAACAATCAGACTGTTGTTGTAGCGCTGTTGGTTGATGCTGACGCTGCCCGCTTGATAGGCGGTGATGGCATTAAGCCCTTGCGGTTGGCTGAGGTGTAATTTCATGCTGGTATGGGTTCTATTTTTAATCTGGGTTGCAATTTGTGCCTGCTGCGTGGTGTATAAACGACATCTGGTTTAGCCACGCCAGCACAGCGTTTTAAAGCCTGCTTACATTGCTTGAAAAGCGGTTCGCAAGTAAGATAACACATTTTTTGACGGCATCATTTGCCATAGGTTTTGCCATGCAAGCAATTTTAAAATCCAGCAAGCTAAATAACGTGTGTTACGACATTCGTGGCCCGGTATTAGCGCGCGCCAAACAAATGGAAGAAGATGGTCATCGCATCATCAAGCTGAATATCGGCAATCCCGCTCCATTTGGCTTTGAGGCGCCAGAAGAAATTGTGCAAGACGTGTTGCACAATCTCGACCAAGCTTCTGGATATACCGATTCCAAAGGCCTGTTTGCAGCGCGCAAAGCGATTATGCATTACACCCAGCAAAAGCGTATCAGCGGCGTCACTATCGACGACATTATTATTGGCAATGGCGTTTCTGAGCTAATCGTGATGGCTATGCAAGGCTTGCTAAATAACGGCGACCAAATTTTAGTCCCTGCGCCAGATTATCCTTTGTGGACAGCCGCAGTGAATTTGGCTGGTGGCACAGCCAGACATTATCTATGCCGCGAAGAAGACGGCTGGATTCCTGATTTGCAAGATATCGAGAGCAAGATTACCGCCAATACGCGCGGTATCGTGATTATCAACCCGAATAACCCGACCGGCGCTTTATATCCTGATGAAGTATTAAAGGGCATTATTGAGATTGCACGCCATCATGGCCTCATCGTGTTTGCCGATGAGATTTATGACAAGGTGTTGTATGACGGCCGTCGTCATACTTCGATTGCTTCGCTGGCCGATGATGTGTTGTTTTTGACCTTTAACGGCTTATCGAAAAATTACCGCGCCTGTGGTTATCGTGCTGGTTGGATGATTATTTCTGGCGATAAAGCCGACGCTAAAGATTATATCGAGGGTCTGAATATGTTGGCCTCTATGCGGCTCTGCGCCAATGTGCCCGGCCAGTTAGGCATACAAACCGCCTTGGGCGGCTATCAGAGCATAGATGACTTGGTTGCACCGGGTGGGCGTTTATGTAAACAGCGCGACTTGGCTTACGATATGTTGACCAGTATGCCGGGGGTGAGCTGTGTTAAGCCGGCTGCCGCCATGTATCTGTTTCCCAAGCTAGACCCTAAGATGTATCCGATTCAAGATGACCAGCAATTTATTCTGGATTTATTGCTAGAAGAAAAAGTGCTGCTGGTGCAAGGCTCTGGCTTCAACTGGAAAACGCCAGATCATTTCCGTGTGGTGTTTCTGCCCAATGTAGATGACCTAACCGAGGCCATGCAACGCATTGAGCGCTTCTTGGCGCAATATCGCAAACGTCACGCAAAATAAATTTAACTTAGTATTTAGCAAAGAAAGTAGCCTCATGGATTCATTAAAAGTCGCTCCGCTTAAAGTCGGTTTGTTGGGCATAGGCACAGTGGGCGGTGGCACTTATACAGTGTTGCAAAGAAACCAAGCCGAGATTGCCAATCGTGCTGGTCGTCAGATTGAAATTATCAAAGTAGCCGACCGCGACTTGGCCAGAGCAAAAGAAATCACCGGCGGCAGCGTAGCCCTGACAGACAATATCGACGAGGTGGTCAGCGATCCCAATATCGATGTGGTGGTAGAGCTTATCGGGGGCTATACACTGGCCAAAGACGCGGTACTGAAAGCGATTGCCAACGGCAAGCATGTGGTCACGGCGAATAAGGCCTTGTTGGCCTTGCATGGCAATGAGATTTTTGCTGCGGCAGCCGCTAAGGGCGTTATCGTGGCGTTTGAAGCCGCTGTGGCAGGCGGTATCCCGATTATCAAGGCGCTACGCGAGGGCTTGGTGGCTAATCGTATCGAGTGGTTGGCGGGTATTATCAATGGCACCACCAACTTTATCCTCACCGAAATGCGCGACAAAGGCTTGGCTTTTGCCGATGTGTTAGGCGAGGCGCAACGCTTGGGCTATGCCGAAGCCGACCCTACTTTTGATGTAGAAGGCATAGACGCAGCGCACAAGCTGATGCTGATGGCGGCCATCGCCTTTGCTATGCCAGTGCAGTTCGATAAGGTGTATACCGAGGGGATAAGCAAGCTGGCTAGCAAAGATATACGCTATGCCGAGGAATTGGGTTATCGCGTTAAATTGCTGGGCATTAGCAAGCGCAGCGAGCAAGGGGTAGAGTTGCGCGTGCATCCCACGCTGATTCCAGAAAAACGTTTAATCGCCAATGTCGATGGCGCGATGAATGCCGTGCTAGTCAAAGGCGACGCAGTGGGGCCAACCCTATACTACGGTGCCGGTGCTGGCGCTGAGCCTACCGCCAGTGCGGTGATTGCTGATTTGGTCGATGTCGCGCGTCAGCAGTCTGTGGCACCAGCGCAACGTGTGCCGTATTTAGCACATCACCAAATGCACGCTGCTGGCGCATTGACCATCTTGCCGATTGAGCAAGTGCAAAGCGCTTACTACTTGCGTTTGCGCGCCTTAGATAAGCCTGGAGTGATGGCCGATATCACCAAGATATTGGCGCAGTTGCAGATTTCTATTGATGCCATGATGCAAAAAGAGCCGCTGGAA
Organism: uncultured Methylophilaceae bacterium; assembly: GCA_964398195.1. Taxonomy (GTDB): domain Bacteria; phylum Pseudomonadota; class Gammaproteobacteria; order Burkholderiales; family Methylophilaceae; genus RFPI01. The sequence continues at coordinate 9,462 of CAYNLW010000011.1, forward strand.
AATGAAAACGCGGCTGATATCGTGATCCTCACCCACATCACTCAAGAGGCGAATATCAATCAAGCCATTACTGCGATTGAAGGCTTGTCTGCACTAGACGGCAAAGTGGTTAAGTTACGAATGGAAGCGTTAAGTCGATGAAATATATCAGTACCCGTGGGTTATCTCCCGCGCTCAATTTTTGCGATATTTTGCTCGGTGGTTTAGCCCCAGATGGTGGCTTGTATATGCCTGAGCAATACCCGCAATTTAGCGATGCCGATTTAAACAATATGCGCAGCATGAATTACGCTGACTTAGCGTTTGCCGTGCTAAGTCGCTTTATCGACGATATTCCAGCGGCTGATTTGCGTGACATTATTCAACGCACCTATCGTGCCGATGTCTATGCCTATACTCGCGCTGGACAAAATGCGGCGGATATTACCCCCACGCTCAAATTAGAAAATAATTTATATCTGTTATCGCTATCCAATGGTCCCACCTTGGCATTTAAAGATATGGCCATGCAGTTGCTGGGCAATCTATTTGAATATGTATTGGCTAAGCGTGGCGAGAGCACCAATATCTTGGGCGCTACTTCTGGCGATACTGGCTCTGCTGCGGAATATGCCATGCGCGGCAAAAAGGGCGTGCGCGTATTTATGTTATCCCCACATCAGCGTATGAGCCGCTTTCAGACCGCACAAATGTTTAGCCTGCAAGACGACAATATTTTTAATATCGCGGTGCGTGGGGTATTTGATGACGCGCAAGATATCGTCAAAGCGGTATCCAATGACCATGCGTTTAAAGCGCAATATAAAATCGGCGCCGTCAATTCGATTAATTGGGGCAGGGTAGCAGCGCAGATTGTGTATTACTTTAAAGGTTATTTTGCGGTGACTAGCCAGAACAGCGAAAAAGTTAGCTTTGCCGTGCCATCAGGCAATTTTGGCAATGTCTGTGCAGGCCATGTGGCACGCATGATGGGCTTGCCGATTGATCAATTAGTGGTGGCCACCAATGAAAACGATGTGTTAGATGAGTTTTTCCGTACTGGTGTCTATCGCCCACGTGGCTCAGCGAATACTTATCACACTTCCAGCCCGTCTATGGATATCAGCAAAGCGTCTAATTTTGAGCGCTTTGTTTTTGATTTGACTGGCCGCGATAGTGAACAAGTGCGCGCCTTATGGGGCAAGGTAGATCAAGGCGGTAGCTTTGATTTAAAAGCCAGCGGCTTGTTTGAAAAAATTGCCGATTACGGCTTTGTCTCTGGCAGCAGCAACCACGCCAATCGTATGCAAACCATACGCGAGGTGCAGCAGCAATATGGGGTAGTGATTGATACGCATACCGCCGATGGCGTCAAAGTGGCATTGCAACATCGCCATGCACAAGTGCCTATGCTGGTGCTGGAAACCGCCTTGCCAGCCAAATTTGAAGACGCCATCGTCGAGGCGCTAGGAGCGCCACCAGAGCGGCCAGCCACCTTGCAAGGACTAGAGCAGTTGCCGCAGCGCTTTGAGGTGATGGACGCGCAAGTCGATGCGGTGAAAGCTTATATCGCGGCACATACGCCTGCCGCATAGGCAAATTAAGTCTTAAATAAATCACGCGAAAGCGCTTTCGCGTCGCACAACAGCAAGATAAAGGGGGCAATATGCAGCAATATCATGATTTGTTGCGCCATGTGTTGGCGCATGGTCATCGCAAACAAGATAGAACTGGTACCGGCACGATATCGGTATTTGGCTATCAAATGCGCTTTGATTTAAATGCTGGCTTCCCTTTATTAACCACCAAAAAAGTCCATCTAAAATCCATTATCCATGAGCTGCTTTGGTTTTTGCAGGGCAGCACTAATATCGACTATTTAAAACAAAATGGCGTCAGTATTTGGGACGAGTGGGCCGATGAGCAAGGCAATCTAGGGCCGGTGTATGGCTATCAATGGCGCAATTGGCCTAAGCCAGATGGCAGCCATATCGACCAAATCAGTCAAGTGGTGGAGGCGATTAAACGCAATCCGGATTCGCGTAGGTTGATTGTGTCGGCATGGAATGTGGCCGATGTGGAAAAAATGAAATTGCCCCCTTGTCATGCTTTTTTCCAGTTCTATGTGGCAGATGGCAAACTGAGTTGTCAGTTGTATCAACGCAGCGCGGATATTTTCTTGGGCGTGCCCTTTAATATCGCTTCATATGCTTTGCTGACCATGATGGTGGCGCAAGTATGCGATTTGCAGCTAGGCGATTTTGTGCATACCTTAGGCGATGCGCACATCTATTTGAATCATCTTGAGCAAGTCAATGAGCAGTTGCAACGCGATTTCCGCCCACTGCCTAGCATGCGTATCAACCCAGCGGTCAAGGATATTTTCGCTTTCCGATTTGAAGATTTCACGCTAGAAAATTACGATCCGCATCCCGCCATCAAAGCCCCAGTTGCGGTATAAGCCATGACCTGTTTGTCTGTGATTGTGGCGCTAGCAAAAAACCGAGTGATAGGCGTCAATAACACCTTGCCTTGGCATCTGCCAGAAGACCTGAAGCGTTTCCGCCAACTGACTATGGGGCATCATATTATTATGGGCAGAAAAACCTATGAGTCTTTAGGCAGACTATTGCCCGGCAGAAAAACCGTGATTGTGACACGCAACCCCAACTATCAAGTGGCCGGCGCCATAGTAGTGCATAGTCTTGAGCAAGCGGTGCAAGCGTGTACAGATGACAATGAAGTGTTTTTAATCGGCGGCGCTGAGTTATACCAACAAGCGCTTAGCCTAGCCAACAAGCTATACCTCACCCAAATAGACGCCGCATTTGACGGCGACGCCTATTTCCCTGAAATCGACCTCAGCGCATGGCAATTGATAGATCAACAACACCATCAATCCACACAGGGCTGGGCATTCCAATACTTAACCTATCAACGGGTTTGATTTAGCCAACGGGTTTGATTCAGCCAATGTGGCCATTACTGCGCGACGCAGTCCACGTAGTAGATGGCTTTGCCGTCGATTACTTCTTTGACTAAGCCATGCACATCGGTTTCGAAGCCGGGGAAGCGTTCGTTGAACTCGCGGGCGAAGCGTAGGTAGTTGACGATAATGCTATTGAAGCGCTCACCGGGAATCAGTAAAGGGATGCCGGGTGGGTAGGGGGTTAATAGCACGGCGGTGATGCGGCCCTCTAGCTCATCAATGGCCACGCGGTCAATTTGCCGGTGTGCCATTTTGGCGAAGGCATCGGTGGGTTTCATTGCGGGCACCATATTCGACAAATACATCTCTGTGGTAAGACGCGCCACGTCATTGGCTTTGTAAATTTCGTGAATTTGGTGGCATAAATCTTTTAAGCCAATTAATTCATAGCGCGGATATTTGCTAATAAATTCCGGTAACACTTTCCATAAGGGCTGATTCTTATCATAGTCATCTTTAAACTGCTGTAAGGCCGCTACCAAGGTGTTCCAGCGGCCTTTAGTGATGCCTATGGTGAACATAATGAAGAAGGAATATAGGCCGGTTTTTTCAACAATCACGCCGTGTTCAGCTAGGTATTTGGTGACGATGGCGGCAGGAATGCCAAACTCGTCTGAGAAATCGCCATCGACATCTAGCCCTGGGGTAATGATGGTGGCCTTGATGGGATCTAGCATATTAAAGCCTTCGGACAGCTCGCCAAAGCCGTGCCAGCGTTCATTGGCTTTTAACATCCAAGCGTCGCGTTCCTCTATGCCTTCCTCAGAAAGGTCATTCGGCCCCCACACTTTAAACCACCAATCAGCGCCCCATTCCTCGTCCACCTTACGCATGGCGCGGCGGAAATCTAAGGCTTCCATAATCGATTCTTCCACCAAGGCCGTGCCACCCGGCGCTTCCATCATGGCGGCCGCGACATCGCAACTGGCGATAATGGAATATTGCGGGCTAGTGGAAGTGTGCATCAGATAGGATTCATTAAAGATATCGCGGTCTAGTTTGATGTCTTGTGCGTCCTGTACCAAAATCTGAGATGCCTGACTGAGCCCAGCCAATAATTTATGCGTGGACTGCGTGGAGAACACCATAGACTCTTTGCAACGTGGGCGGTCTGCGCCTATGGCATGGTAATCGCCGTAAAAGTCATGGAAGGTGGCATGTGGTAACCACGCTTCGTCGAAGTGTAGCGTGTCGATTTTGCCATCTAACATCTCTTTGATTTCTTCCACGTTATACAGCACGCCGTCATAGGTGGATTGGGTGATAGTCAGCACGCGAGGTTTGGCGTTTTTATCTTGGGCAAAAGGGTTGGCGGCAATTTTCTTTTGAATATTCGACCATTCAAATTCCTCTTTGGGAATAGGGCCGATAATGCCGAAGTGATTGCGCGTCGGCATTAAAAATACCGGAATAGCGCCGGTCATAATAATCGAGTGCAATACCGATTTATGGCAGTTTCTGTCCACCACTACGATATCCCCCGGCGCGACAGTAGAGTTCCAGACGATTTTGTTGGAAGTCGAAGTGCCGTTGGTGACGAAGAACAAATGATCGCAGTTATAAATACGCGCCGCATTGCGCTCAGAGGCGGCTACTGGGCCGGTGTGGTCTAGCAATTGACCTAATTCATCGACCGCATTACAGACGTCGGCACGCAACATATTTTCGCCAAAGAACTGGTGGAACATCTGTCCTACTGGCGATTTAAGAAAGGCCACCCCGCCTGAGTGTCCGGGGCAATGCCAAGAATAAGAACCATCAGCAGCGTAATGGGTCAGTGCGCGGAAGAAGGGCGGTGGCAAGGAATCTAAATAGGAACGTGCTTCGCGCACGATATAACGCGCCACAAATTCCGGCGTATCTTCGTTCATATGAATAAAGCCATGCAATTCTCTTAGCACGTCATTGGGAATGTGCCTAGAGGTACGGGTTTCGCCATGCAAGAAGATAGGAATCTCATCGTTGCGATAGCGTATCTCTTCCACGAATTGTCTTAAGCTGGCCAAGGCGGATTCCGATTCGCCCATAAATTCTTCATCGTCTATGGAAAGAATAAATGCCGAAGCGCGACTTTGCTGCTGCGCAAACGAGGTCAAATCGCCATAGCTGGTAATCCCCAGCACTTCCATGCCTTCGTCTTCTATGGCTTTTGCTAATACGCGTATGCCCAAACCTGAGGAATTTTCAGAACGAAAGTCTTCGTCAATAATGACGACGGGGAATCTAAATTTCATAAGTTACCTTTATCGATGGGCTAGTCTGAGCCTGCGCCAGAATGACAACAAATTATTAAATCTTGGGTAAAGTCACGCCGACTTGACCTTGGTATTTGCCACCGCGATCTTTGTAGCTGGTTTCGCAAATATCATCGGCGTCGGCTTCGAAGAATAATACCTGCGCACAGCCTTCGTTGGCATAAATCTTGGCGGGTAGTGGGGTGGTATTGCTAAACTCCAAGGTGACGTAGCCTTCCCATTCCGGTTCAAAAGGCGTGACATTGACGATAATGCCGCAACGCGCATAAGTAGATTTGCCCAAGCAGACCGTCAGCACATTGCGTGGAATGCGGAAATATTCCACCGTGCGGGCCAGGGCAAAAGAGTTGGGCGGGATAATGCAGTAATCGGCATTCACCTCGACGAAAGAGTTAGGGTCGAAGTTTTTTGGATCGACGATGGTGCTATTTAAATTGGTGAATAATTTAAATTCATTAGAACAACGAATATCGTAGCCATAACTAGAGGTGCCATAAGACACCAAGCGCTCACCAGCGCTATTCACTTTCACCTGATTAGGCTCAAATGGCTCTATCATGCCGTGTTGCTCCGCCATGCGGCGTATCCATTTATCCGATTTAATGCTCATATCGCTCTCTTGCCCCCTGCTTAATTAGAATTTATCGCCACCCAGTTCAATACTATAGCGCCAGAATTGGTCTTCACCCTCAAAGATGACTTTGCTCTCTAATGGGTCACGACTGCCCGCAGGGTATTGATGCACTGGGGTATCGTCTTTTGCCCAAGCCTCGACGATTGGGTCAACCAAGCGCCATTGCGCTAACACTTCATCGATATGCAGATATTGTGAAGGATCGCCTTCCATCAAGTTCAGCAACAAGGTCTCATAAGAATCTATGGTCTCATCATCCGCTTGGCGCTGTGGTGCATCAATACTCATGGTGCGGGTGGCAATATCCAACCCAGGTATCTTGGACTGCACTTCCATCTTGATACATTCACGAGGCTGAATATTGATAATCAACCAGTTTTGTTGTTGGTCATCTTTTAATTGCAAAGGCGACTTTTTGAAGCGTATGGCAATCGCTGTATTGCCCTCGTGCATACGCTTGGCGGTGCGCACATAAAACGGCACACCTTTCCAGCGCGGGTTATCGACAAACAATTTGACCGCTGCATAAGTTTCGGTTTTGCTGCTTTCTACCCCATCGCGTTTTAATTCTTCCAAATAGCTCAGCACTTTTTCGCTATGGCCATCGCCCACATCTACCCGACCGCCAGCATATTGGGCGCGGAATACATTGCTATGCAGTTGCTTGACATCGACTGGGCGTATGGACTCAAGTAATTTAATTTTCTCTGCGCGTATGCTTTCAGGGCTGAAATCTTTAGGTTTTTCCATCGCCACCAAGGCCATGGTTTGCAATAAATGGCTTTGGAACATATCGCGCAAAGCACCGGTTGCATTATAGAAAGTAGTGCGGTCGCCTACCCCTAAAGTCTCGTTATTGGTGATTTGCACATGGTCGATATATTGATTGTTCCAAAGTGGCTCGAACAGCGCATTGGTAAAGCGTGTCAGCATAATATTCTGAATCGCAGATTTACCTAAATAGTGGTCGATACGATAGATTTGGCTTTCTTTTAAATATTGCGTCAATTCAGCTTGCAAGGACTGTGCCGTTTGCAAATTGGTGCCAAACGGTTTTTCAATTAACACACGGCGCCAGTATTGGCGCTCGTCGGTCAAGCCAACTTGGTGCAATTGCTTGACGATAGTGGCGAAATCGGTCGGTCTGACGGACAAGAAATAGGCCAAGTTTTGCGGGAAAGTTTTGCTATCGCTAAGCACATCTTTGAGCTTAGTAAAGGCATCTGGGTCAGTCGGCGGATTGGCGTGGTAGAAATTTCTGGCGATAAAGCGTTGATACACTTGTTGGTCATAGCCATTCTTAAATTTGGCATCTAACATGCCCTTGATTTCCGCTTGCCAAGCCTCACGACTCATTTCGCCACGGCCGATAGATAAGATTTTCATCTCATCAGGAAAACGCCCAGCCGCATCTAATCTGAATAGGCCGGGGATTAATTTAATGCGGGATAAGTTACCGCTGGCACCAAACAGCACAAAGGTGCATGGATTCACTTGTTTGCTCATTGCATATCGCTTTCTATGGGTTCAAGGCAAAATTATTTTTCGTGTACAGATTTGACATAGTGGCCACCAAAGCCATTACGCATCATGGATAACAGCTTATAGCTATAGCCAGTAGCGTCTTGGCTTCTGAAACGGGCTTGCAGCGCCAAGGTCAATACCGGTGCGGCCACCCCTTGTTCCACTGATTCCATGACCGTCCAACGACCTTCGCCGGAGTCTGCCACATAGGGGGCGATATCTTTTAGCTCTTGGTCAGATTTAAGCGCGTCGGCGGTTAAATCTAACAACCAGCTACGCACCACCGAGCCATGACGCCATAACTCAGTAATTTGCGCCAAGTCCAACTTAAAGTCCTCTTTGCCTTTCAACAAATCCAAGCCTTCGGCCATCGCCTGCATCATGCCGTATTCAATGCCGTTGTGTATCATCTTGGTAAAGTGACCAGCGCCGATAGGGCCTACGTGTGCCCAGCCGTGGTCTTTAGAAGGGGCGAGTGCAATCAGAATCGGTTGCATAATCTTGGCCACTTCTGGGGTCGCGCCTACCATCAAGCAATAACCATTTTGCAAGCCCCAAACGCCACCAGAGGTGCCGCAATCCATATAACCTATGCCGCGCTCGGCTAACCATGCGCCACGACGCTGACTGTCTTTGTAATTGGAGTTGCCGCCATCGACAATAATGTCGCCTTTGGACAACATAGGCGCCAAATCTTGAATCTGAATCTCAGTCGGCGAGCCACTAGGCAACATTAACCAAACGATTTTGGCTTGCTTGTCATCGCCTAATTTGCTAACTGCGTCAGGCACTGAGCTGGCGGCTATCATGCCTTCTTGTTCGGCCAGCTGTTTCACCACATCTGCACTGCGGTCAAAACCCACCACTTGTATGCCTGCGCGCAATAAACGCGTGGTCATATTACCGCCCATTTTGCCTAAACCTATCATTGCTAATTTCATTGATTTTTCCTTACATACTAAAGATTGGGGAAGCTGGCTGTTAATCAGTTCGCTATTTTGTTGAGTTTGCTATAGATGACCATCGCGCTTTTGGGTAAGATGGCGTGCTTTTAAAATTCAACGTCGTTGAAAAACCAGCATTATATCTTGAATCAGTAGGGCTTTGCAGTATGCTAGAGATAGACATTCCCATGAATAAACAAATTTCCCGTTGGCACTCTTTTGACAGCCAACAAGCTATCAACCAAGCTACCGTAGATAAAATTTTGTCATTAGCCGATCAGGCGATACGCGCCACAGGCGCTTTTCGCATTGTATTGGCTGGCGGTTCCACGCCTAAAAGCGTGTATGCCATGTTAAAAGATGTGCAAGCGGATTGGGCGCATTGGCATATTTATCACAACGACGATCGTTGTCTGCCAGTTGACCACGCTGAACGCAATAGCCTGATGGCTAGACAAACTTGGCTAAATCATGTGCCTATCCCGCCTGAGCAAATCCACGATATCCCCGCCGAGCTAGGTAATATCGAGGGCGCCAAAGCCTATGCCAAGACGATAGCTGGTGTACCCAGTTTTGATTTGGTGCTGCTGGGCCTAGGCGAAGACGCCCACACCGCCAGCCTGTTCCCAGGCCATGCAGTGGACAATTCAGCCGATGTAGTGCCAGTGTTCGATGCCCCCAAACCGCCTGCCGAGCGCATCACCATGAGCCAACAAAGACTCAGCAACACCCGCAACGTGATCTTCTTGGTCACCGGCGCCGGCAAACAACAAGCCGTCAACGATTGGCGCGCCGGCAAACCAGTCCCCGCTGCACTCATCAATCCCCCAGCTGGGGTGGATGTGTATTGCTTTGGGGTGACGTTTTAGCGATTGTAGTAATTTAAAAGTAAATCTATTTATTTTTATAAAATCATCGATTAGAAAAATAATTTCCAGAATTTAGCCCCTTTTAAATCAATGCCTTTGTCTAGCCTGATGGACAGGGCTATGATTTGCCTCGCATACGAATGCGACAAATCGCTTGCGCTTATTGACAATAATTCAACACACAATAAGTTCAACATAGCTTTTAAAAAATAACCTACTAGGTTAATATATTAGGTGATTTAACATGAAAAAAAATATTCCGCATTATCCGCTTCATCAGGTGAAACAATTTGCCATTGAAGGGCGAATTAGATACACAGTATCTGCACTGAATAGTGCTAATTTATTTGGTCTAGGCCCTGAAGATATCACTGAAATTGTGAAACAACTGAAACCTAAACAGTTTTATAAAAGTATGACCACCCATGCAAATCATACTATTTGGCAAGATGTCTATCATCCCGAAGACGCGCTTGGAACTTTCTATTTGAAATTAACCTTGCTAGATAATTTGATGATCATTTCATTTAAGGAGTTATAAATGCTTTGCCCTAATTGTGGTTCAACGCATATCAGCACTGATACCAGAGACATCATTTATGTTTATAAGGGACAAAAAACACTAGTACCGGCAGTCAATGGACAGTTCTGCGAGCATTGTCATGAGTCAATTTTGGATGTTACGGAATCAAAACGTTATTCCGATGCCATTATGGAATTCCAGAAAAAGGTGAATGCAAATTTGATAGACCCAAATTTCATTACCTCAGTGCGTAAAAAATTAAAACTAGATCAAAAACAAGCAGCTGAAATCTTTGGTGGCGGTGTAAATGCCTTCTCGCGTTATGAAACAGGCAAGGCCTCACCGCCAGTGGCATTAGTAAAATTATTAAAAGTCCTTGATAAACATCCCTCGCTGTTAGCCGAAATTAGTTAGCTATTTTGAATCACAATATTAGGAAATTTGCTGGAGTGGTCTAGCGCTAGTTTGGCGATTTTGGCGGCGCATTTGCGTGCGATTTGTTGATAGGTTTTGGCGATGTTGCCCTCAGGGTCGGCGATGACGCTGGGTTTGCCGCCGTCGGATTGTTCGCGGATATCGATATGCAAAGGTAGGCTGCCTAGAAGATCAACGTCGTAGTCTTTGGCCATTTGTTGTCCGCCGCCAGCGCCGAAGATATGTTCTTCGTGGCCGCATTTAGAGCAGATGTGGGTACTCATGTTTTCCACTATGCCCAAAATTGGAATGCCCACTTTTTCAAACATCTTTAGCCCTTTGCGCGCGTCTAGCAGGGCGATATCTTGCGGTGTGGTTACGATGACGGCGCCAGTCACGGGGACTTTTTGCGATAGGGTTAATTGAATATCGCCAGTGCCAGGTGGTAAGTCCACGATGAGATAATCCACTTCTTGCCAACGCGTATCGCGTAATAACTGCTCAAGTGCGCCAGTCACCATAGGACCGCGCCATACCATAGGGGTATCCACATCGACCAAAAAGCCTATCGACATGGCTTGTATGCCATGCGCTTGCATAGGCTCTATGCTTTTACCATCGACGCTCTCTGGGCGACCTTGTATGCCCAACATTTGCGGCTGACTGGGACCATAAATATCGGCATCTAAGATACCTACTTTGGCGCCTTCTTGTGCCAACGCTAAAGCCAGATTAACAGCAGTAGTGGACTTGCCTACACCGCCTTTGCCAGACGCTACAGCGATAATATTTTTCACATTGTTGATAAGTGGCACGCCACGCTGCACTTGATGCGCTTCTATGCGGCTGCCGATATTCACATTGACCTTGCCGATATTTGGGATGCTTTGCAGTTGCTGCTCCACTTGCTGACGCACCGCTTGCAGCACGCTATTGGCGGGGTAGCTGAGTACGATATCAACACTGACGTCGTTGCCCTGAATTTGTATATTTTTGGCGCTCTTGCTGCTAACAAAGTCCTCTCCAGTATTGCTATCTATCAATTGGCTTAGCGCGTTGCGAATATCTTGCTCGGTCATGCTCATGTGTTTCCTCGTTGCAATAATTGTTGACTAAAAAATTAAGGTAATTTTAACTGATGTGAATGCTTTAATGTGCATACGGACGTCATTTGTTAAAATAGCGCCCTTTATCAACTTAACGTCTGACTCTGTATGCCGCGTAAAATTCTGGTTACCTCTGCACTTCCTTATGCCAATGGCAGTATTCACCTTGGCCATTTGGTGGAATACATACAAACCGATATCTGGGTGCGCTTCCTTAAAATGCAGGGACATCAAGTGTATTATGTGTGTGCTGACGACACCCACGGTACGCCTATCATGCTGCGCGCAGAGGCTGAGGGGATTACCCCCGAGGCGCTGATAGACAAGGTGCACGCCGAGCATAGCCAAGACTTTGCTGATTTCTTAGTGGCCTTTGATAACTATTATTCGACCAACTCGGAGGAAAACCGAGCCTTAGCCAGTCAGATTTATTTGGCCTTGCGCGCGAATAATAAAATTGCAGTGAAAACCATAGAACAGTTCTACGACCCGGCCAAACAGATGTTCTTGCCCGACCGCTTTATCAAAGGCGAATGTCCTAAATGTCATGCCAAAGACCAATATGGCGACTCTTGTGAAGTGTGTGGCGCCACCTATAATCCGACCGAATTAATCAATTCCTACTCTGCGGTTTCTGGCGCGACGCCGGTGCGCAAAGAGACTGAGCATTACTTCTTCAAGTTATCCGAGTGCGCTGATTTCTTGCGCGAATGGACCAGAACCGGTTCATTGCAAACCGAAGCGGCAAATAAAATGCACGAGTGGTTGGGCGACGCGGGTGAAAATAAATTATCAGATTGGGATATCTCACGCGACGCGCCATATTTTGGCTTTGAAATCCCTGATGCGCCGGGCAAGTATTTTTATGTTTGGTTAGATGCGCCTATCGGCTATATGGCCAGCTTTAAAAACCTTTGCCAAAAAGCCGGCTTAAATTTTGAGGAATATTGGCATGCCGACAGCCGAACCGAGCTGTATCACTTTATCGGCAAAGACATTTTGTATTTCCATGCTTTATTCTGGCCTGCCATGCTGCAATATGCCGGCTATCGCAAGCCCAATCAAATCTTTGCCCACGGCTTTTTAACGGTGAATGGCGAAAAAATGTCCAAGTCGCGTGGCACGTTTATCACTGCGCGTAGTTATCTCCAGCAAATTCAAAATCCAGAATATTTGCGCTATTACTACGCCGCCAAATTGAATGGCTCTATGCAAGATATCGACCTGAATTTAGATGACTTTGTGGCGAGAGTGAATAGCGATTTGGTCGGTAAATTTATCAATATCGCCAGCCGCACCGCAGGGTTTATCCATAAGCGTTTTGCTGGCAAATTATTATCTGCTGCGCAACATCCAGTGGTGCTCAGCATAGCGCAGGCCGCTGATGAAATCGCGCAATCTTATGAGCAACGCGACTATAGCCGCGCTTTACGTGAAATTATGCGCTTGGCAGACGAGGCCAATGCCTTCGTGGCAGAAGCAGAACCTTGGGTGGTGGCCAAACAAGAGGGCGCAAATGCGGCGCTTAAGCTGCATCAGGATTGTTCAGCCGCGCTGGAAATGTTCCGATTATTAACGCTCTATCTCAAGCCAGCATTGCCCAAATTGAGCGCACAAATCGAACAGTTCCTCAATATTCCTAGCATGCAATGGGCGGATATCGCGCATGCCTTGCCAGCAGGCCATGAGATTCAGCCTTACCAACATTTAATTACCCGTATAGACCCTAAACAGATTGAAGCCATGATACAAGCCAATACCCAAAGCCTACAGAATAATGCCTCTGCTACCCCCGCCAATTCAGCCAATAGTGGCCAAGCTGCTGGCGCACCAGCCACAGCCAATCAAGATGAGGCAGGCAATTATATTGCGATTGATGACTTCGCCAAGGTGGATTTGCGCATCGCAAAAATCCTCAATGCAGAGCATGTCGAAGGCGCAGAAAAACTATTAAAACTCACTTTAGATATAGGCGAAGCGCAACCGCGTCAGGTATTCGCTGGCATCAAATCAGCCTATGACCCTAGCACGCTAATCGGTCGTCTGACTGTCATGGTAGCCAATCTAGCCCCGCGCAAAATGAAATTCGGCCTCAGCGAAGGCATGGTACTCGCCGCCAGCGACGAGCAAGGCGGCCCCTATCTGTTGTCCCCCGATGCCGGCGCACGCGCAGGGATGAAAGTGAAATAAAAAAAGTCCCGCCATCCGAGGACAGCGGGAAAATCGAGAGGGGATAGCTAGCAGATTACTTCTTTTTGCTGGCGCTGCTTGGGGCGCTAGCGGGGGTGGTGCTGGGAGTGGCTGGTGTCGGGCTAGGACTGCCGTTAACGGTCAGTTCCGGACGTAGCTTGGCCATGGTTTTGTCGCCTATGCCGGGGACATTGTTGAGATCATCCACGGTTTTGAAATTGCCATTCTTTTTGCGGTATTCCACGATTGCTTCCACTTTTGAAGGACCTATTCCATTCAGCGTTTCCAGTTGTTCCACAGTGGCTGTGTTGATATTGACTACGGCATAGGCATTCAGCCCATAGCCCAGCAAGATAAGTAGGCTAAATATTAATTTCTTCATTGCAAACTCCTCGTATTAAAAAAGTTGACTCAAATAAGTGCACTGAAGTGCACAGTGAGATACTAGTCAGAGTTGCTAGAGATGTAAATATTATTTAATTAAAACAAATACTTATATTGATTTAATTGATAAAAATAAGGAAAAAATTTTTGCCTGTTAAAAAACTATGAGTTGATTAGATTTAGAATTTTTTAGGCTAACTTTGCAAACTTTGCTGAATCTGTTGCAACGCCAGCAAGGGATTGGCGGCTTGCGTGATAGGCCGGCCTATCACTAAATAACTAGACCCAAGGGCAAGCGCTTGGCTGGGTGTGACTATGCGGGTTTGATCATCTTTGGCGCTATCTGTCGGACGTATGCCGGGCGTGACCAAGCAAAATTCTTCACCGCAATGTGCTCTTAACATGGACGCTTCTTGTGCTGAACATACCACACCGGCTAATCCAGCTTGTTGGGTAAGTAAAGCCAGTTGTTTGACCTGCTCGGTCAGCGACTGTTGAACACCGACTTGTTTTAATTCCGCCTCTGACATGCTAGTCAGCACAGTCACAGCAATTAGCATGGCGGGGTGCTTGCTGTCCTCAACCGCTTTTTGTGCGGCTTGCATCATGGCCAAGCCACCGCTGGCATGCACATTCAACATCCATACCCCCATATCGCAGGCGGCAGCACAGGCTTTGGCGACGGTGTTGGGGATATCGTGAAATTTCAAATCCAGAAACACCTTAAAGTCGCGCTTTACCAAGTCCCGCACCAAGTCTGGCCCGGCGCTGGTGAACAGCTCTTTGCCCACTTTGAGTTTGCATAAACTAGGGTCTAGCTGTTGCACTAAGTGCATGGCTTGTGTTGCCTCAGCGTAGTCTAAGGCGACGATAATTTTTGCCTGATCAGACATATGAGATGGGCGCATTACAGGTGGCTTTCATCGGGTTCAGAAGGCAGCGATTCCCATGCGTTACATGCTGGGCATTGCCAATGGAAATGTTTAGCACGGAAGCCGCACTGCTCGCAACAGTAGGCGCTACGATTGCCTATGCTGCTGCGTACCGTTTGCAAAATAGTATGCACTTCAGCGTTCGCCGGTTGATTCAGCGAGCGGGCTTTAAACAGATGTTCCAATGTTTGCAAACTGGGTTTGCGCTGCAAATCTTGTAGCGCCATATGCTCGGCGACCTCGCTGCCTTGTTCATTTAAAGTCACATCAAATAAGACATTAAACAAGGAGTGCAATTTATATTTTTCAAAATAGCCGTGTAGCAGTTGTATGCCATCGGACATTTTCTTTAGAGCTTTATAGCTATTCAGCATTTTCGGTGCGATTAAAGCCAAATAGCGGGGCTCTTGAAATTCGATGCGTTTCCATACCGATAAGGCCACCTTGTGATTGCCCTCGGCCGCTTCCATATCGCCCAACATAATATTGGCGCGTACGCAGTCTTTATTGGCCTCCAGCGCCATTTCTAGTTGTTGTCTAGCGCTATGGTTATCTTGCTCTATCACCGATTTCACCGCCAATTCGCAATAGTATTGCGCAATCTCTTGGCGGAAAGGCACGCCAGAAATGCGTTCTAGCTCGGTGGCGATTTTTATCGACTGTTGCCATTCACGTTCGCGGGTATAAATTTCTAACAAGGCGCGCAAAGCGGCTTGTTGGTAGCGCTCATTGGTGAGGGTGACAAAGATTTCTTCGGCGCGGTCAAACAAGCCAGCTTTTAAATAGTCTTGCGCCAATTCTGCGCGCACCGCCATTTTTTGTGCGGGGGCTAATTCTTGGCGCTGCAATAGGGAAAGGTGCAAATTAATGGCGCGGTCGATTTCCCCGCTGCGACGAAATAAGCTGCCCAATGCGAAATGCAGCTCTAGCGATTCCGCGTTGGCTTTTACCGCTTCAGAAAAGGCTTCAATCGCCTTGTCTTGCTGGTCGCTGATAAGAAAGTTCAGGCCTCTAAAATAGGCCGCTGGCAGGCTGGTCGTCTCTGACAGTAATTGCTTGATATCCACCCGCGCGGCTATCCAGCCTAGGGCGAAAAATAAGGGCAGGGTGAGTAACCACCAAAATTCAAATTCCATGCTATTTCTTTAGTCCTTAAGTGTGTTTGCACCATGCTAGCGAGTTGCATATGCGGGTAATACTTTGCTTGCTAGTCTTGCGATTGACACTGCAACTAGCCGCAAGGCTTAAGAATTTTACTTTTATGAGTGTAAAAGGGCTAGGTAAAAAAAAGCAGTTCCCGAAGAAACTGCTTTTGCTAAGTCAATCCTGACTATTTGAGTTGGTCAACCCGCTCACGCAATTCCTTGCCAGCTTTAAAGTGCGGTACATGTTTGCCAGGTACTTGCACTTTGCTGCCAGTTTTCGGATTGCGCCCTACCCGTGGTGGACGGAAGTTCAAACTAAAACTTCCGAAACCACGAATTTCGATGCGGTTGCCATCAGCCAAATGCTTGGTCATGGCATCAAGAATCGCCCGTACTGAAAGCTCGGCGTCCTTGCCCATCAATTGTGGGAATTTGGCAGTTAAATTTTGAATCAGCTCAGATTTAGTCATAGCCAACCTTACTCGTTATTTTTACTGTCCATTTTGGCTTTTAACAAGGCGCCCAAATTGGTGGTGCCGGCGTTAGCGGGTGTTTCTGCTTTAGCTTTCTTCACTGTTTCAGATTTTTCACCTGCGTCTTTAGCCTTGATAGATAAACCGATCACGCGATTCTTGCGGTCGATATTCACTACCACCGCCTCTACATTGTCGCCCTCTTTGAGCACTTCAGTGGCGTCTGCCACTTTCTCTGCAGAGATATCGGCTGCTTTGATATAACCATCAACATCGGTATCTAAGCTGATGGTTGCGCCCTTGGCGTCCACTGCTTTAACCGTGCCTTTGACCAAGGCGCCTTTATCATTCATTGAAGTGTAGGCAGTAAAGTTATCGCCATCTAATTGCTTAACGCCTAAAGAGATACGCTCTTTCTCAACGTCTATGCTAAGTACAACAGCGGTTAACTCATCACCTTTTTTGTAGTTGCGTATGGCTTCTTCGCCACTCAAGTTCCATGACAAATCAGACAAGTGCACTAAACCGTCTATGCCACCTGACAAGCCGATGAATACACCGAAGTCAGTGATGGACTTGATTTGACCAGTGACTTTATCGCCTTTCTTATGGCCGCCAGCGAAATCTTCCCATGGGTTAGATTGACACTGTTTCATGCCTAAAGATAAACGACGACGCTCTTCGTCAATTTCCAAAATCATCACTTCAACTTCATCGCCTAATTGAGCGATCTTGCCGGGATGTACGTTCTTATTGGTCCAGTCCATTTCAGATACGTGAACCAAACCTTCGATACCGGGTTCGATTTCTACGAACGCGCCGTAATCTGTCAGGTTAGTTACTTTACCGAATAGACGTGTTTGCACTGGGTAGCGACGGCTTAAGTTGACCCAAGGATCATCGCCTAATTGCTTAATACCCAAGGAAACGCGGTTTTTGTCTTGATCAAATTTGAGTATCTTGGCCTCTACTTCTTCGCCTACTGTCAACACCTCAGATGGGTGTTTAACACGGCGCCATGCCAAGTCAGTGATATGTAGCAAACCATCGATGCCGCCCAAATCAACGAATGCACCGTAGTCAGTGATATTTTTAACGATACCTTTCACTACTGCGCCTTCTTTTAGGCTATCCATCAACGCTTCGCGGTCTGTGCCCATGCTGTCTTCCAACACAGCGCGACGAGATACCACGACGTTGTTACGTTTGCGATCTAGCTTGATGACTTTGAAATCCCATTCTTTATTTTCGTATGGGGTAGTGTCTTTAACAGGGCGCAAATCAACTAATGAACCTGGCAAGAAAGCACGGATACCGTTGACCATGACAGTCAAACCGCCTTTAACGCGACCATTCACCATACCTTTGATGATGCGGCCTTCGTTCATGGCTTCTTCCAGATCTAGCCATGCAGCCAGACGTTTTGCCTTTTCGCGTGATAGCTTGGTTGAACCATAGCCATCTTCTAGGGATTCGATACACACCTTAACGAAGTCGCCCACTTGGACTTCTACTTCGCCACGGTCATTTAGGAATTCGTTGGCGTCAATAACGCTCTCGGACTTCAGTCCGGCGTTTACCACGACAAAATCTGAATCGATGGATACGACTTCTGCGGTAATCACTTCACCGGAACGCATCTCTTGACGGGATAAACTTTCTTCAAATAATGCTGCAAAACTTTCGCCGCTATTGGCGCTGGAGGTTGGTGCTTTAGCCATTCAATTAGGTACCTAAAAAATTCCACTACAAGAGGATGACAGCGTAGTGGGTTAGTTAAAAAAATTGCAGGTTTGGGGGCCTGCAATGCCATTTCTATCGAAAATGATAGGAAAGGGCGCAATTGTATAACAAAAGCTGGACAGAAGTAAGCCATTTTGCGGAAAAAAACTAAAAAAATGAGGCAATTAAGACAGGTTTGGCAGTGGCTTAGCTAGCTATTAGGGTTTGCTTTGCTAAAGGCTAGCTAGAAAGTATGTCAACTAGCGAGTTAAACTGGCTTGATACCACTGCAACACTTGTTGTATGGCGCTGGCAATATCCATGGCATCAGTATTTAACAGATGGGCGTCTGCCACTTGCATTAACGGCGAGTTGGCGCGTTGGCTATCGCGTTGGTCGCGCTGTTGCAGATCTTGCAAAATGGCCTGATAGTCAGCTTGCACACCGCGTTCTAGCAGTTGTCGATAGCGTCTTTGGGCGCGCACTTCCGCGCTGGCGGTGAGAAACACTTTGCATTGCGCATCTGGAAAAATCACGCTGGCCATATCCCGCCCATCTGCCACCAAGCCGGGCGGTTGGCGCAGTCTGTGTTGCCAATCCACCAAGGCGGCGCGCACTTGCGGGTGCACCGCCACTTGAGAGGCGCCTTGGCTCATTTGCTCGCTACGCACTTGCGCCGAGACTTCTTGTTCATTCAAATAAATCAACTGCTCGCTAAAACGCACCGATAGCTGGCTGACCAAGTTGCCCAAAGCCACACCATCGTGCCAAGCGATGTCATGTTGCAAGCCAGCCAAAGCCACGATGCGGTATAAAGCACCTGAATCTAAATAATGAAAGCCCAGTTGTTTTGCCACCCCTTGCGCTACCGTGCCTTTGCCGGAGGCCGAGGGGCCGTCTATGGCAATAACGGGCACTGCTTGTTGATGCGATGTTAGCTGGGCTGACATATTTGGGCGAAACGCTCAAAGTAATCGGGGAAAGTTTTTGCCACGCAGTCGGGGTCGTTGATGCGTATAGGCACACCGGCCAGACTGACTAGCGAAAAGCACATGGCCATGCGGTGATCGTCATAAGTATCGATCAGCACATTGGGCACTAGCTGGGCTGGCGGAGTGATGCGCAGATAGTCTTGGCCTTCATCTACTTGCGCACCTAGTTTGCGTAACTCCTTGGCCATCGCGCTAATGCGGTCGGTTTCTTTGACGCGCCAGCTGGCAATATTGCGCAGCGTCGTGGTGCCGCTGGCAAATAAAGCCATCACCGCCAAGGTCATGGCAGCGTCTGGAATATGGTTGCAATCTAAATCTATTGCGCGCAATGGCTGTGTAGCACGTTTGACCAAAATGGCATTGGGCAGATAGCTAATCTGTGCGCCCATTTTGATCATCTCATCGACAAAGCGTATATCGCCCTGAATAGAATCTTGGCTCACCCCCTCGATACGCAGACCATCTGCCCCTGCGGCAATCGCGCCGGCAGCCAGAAAGTAAGAGGCAGACGAGGCATCGCCCTCGACAAATATTTGTTGAGGGCTTTGATAGCAGCTATTGGCTGCAATGGAGAAGCGTTGCATATCCCCTTGAATATCCACCCGTACGCCAAAACGCTGCATTAGATTCAGCGTGATAGCGATATAGGGTTTGGAAATCAGCTCGCCCACCACCTCAATCTCAGCCGCCTGTCCGGTGATAGGCAATGCCATCAACAGCGCAGTCAGAAATTGGCTAGAAACATTGCCACGAATTTGTACACGCAAAGGCGTTTGCAGTTGTGCAGGGTGTATGGCGAGCGGCGGAAAGCCAGCATTTTGCAAATAATCAATACGGCAACCCGCTTGGCTTAAGGCATCGACCAAATCGCCTATGGGACGCTCGTGCATGCGGGCAATGCCAGATAGTTGATATTCGCCTTGGGCAAAGGCGAGGGCGGCGGTTAGCGGACGAAAGGCGGTGCCGGCATTGCCTAAAAATAATTCGGCGTGACGATTGGGAAACTTGCCCTGACAGCCGCTCACCAACCAATCATTGAGCGCTTGTTGTTGCAAGCCTATGCCCAAGGTTTGCAGCGCTTCTAGCATACGCGCGGTGTCATCTGAGGCGAGCAGGTCTTTGATTAGGGTATCGCCTTGCGCCAAGGCGGCCAGCAACAAAGTGCGATTAGAAATGCTTTTCGAGCCGGGCAGTTTAACGCTGCCAGCCACTTGGGCGACGGGGGATAAATCTAATACACGCATTACTGTTCTCTTTGTTTTGCCCAAGCGTTACGCGCTTGACTGGCGGTTTCAAGAAATTGCTGCAAGCCTTGTTGGTCGGCTTGTTTAAGCAGGGTTTGCAAATGACTGAGCACCGCTTGATATTGCGCAAGTTCACTTAACAGCGCTTGGCGATTAGCTAAGCTGATATCGCGCCACATCTCGGCAGAGCTGCCGGCAATGCGGGTAAAGTCTCTAAAACCACTGGCGGCAAAGGCGAATAACTGTTCAGCATTGTCGCGCTGGGCGATATCATGCACCAAGGCAAATGCTAATAGATGCGGCAAGTGGCTTACGCTGGCAAAAATAGCATCATGTTGTTGCACGCTCATTTGGCAAATATTGGCGCCACACTGTTGCCACATATGGCTAACCGCCTCTATCTGCGCCGCGCCATTGTGGGCATTGGGGGTGATAATGACATTCTTGCCTTGGAATAAATCGGCCTTAGCCGCCGTGACGCCGCTTTTTTCTGCCCCCGCAATGGGGTGCGCGCCGACAAATTGACGTAACAAATGTTCAGGTTGATCGCTATGTTGCGCGGCTTGCGCGACATACTCGGCAATATCTGACTTGGTACTGCCCACATCGCTAATCACCGTCTGAGGCTCAAGATGCGGCATGATGGCCTGCAAAATAGCAGGTGTTTGCGCCACCGGCGTGGCAATCACCAGCATATCCGCTTGCTTGAGTGCGGCTGCCACGTCTTGATGCGCCTCGTCTATCACGCCCAAACTCAAGGCCTGCTGCAAACTCTCCGGCCTACGCCCCACCCCCACCACACGCTTCACCGCTCCTTGTTGTTTCAACGCCAAAGCTAGTGAACCGCCTATCAAGCCAACGCCAAAAATAACTAATTTATTCATCATGAAATTTGCTGCCGCAGCGCCAAACACAAAGGCCGCATTGTAGCATTGAAGCGGTTGCGGTTGATGATTAATATATCGTTTGGTAAGCACAATTGGGCCAATGCAAGCGAAAAAATTATGCTACAGGCCTAGCTTAAGACATGGGTCAAAAATAAAACCAAACGACCTGACTTCAACAAAATAACAGCGTGACTAGACTGAAATAAACAAAAATGTTTATAATGTAACAGCACGCAGAAAGTCCAATCAATGAAACAAAGCGAGTTTGTAAGATGGTTGCGTGCTAGGGGTGCCCGATTTGAAGATGGCACTAAGCATCTCAAGGTGTATTGCAATGGCAAGCAAACGACATTGCCTAGGCATCCAGCAAAAGAATTAAAGCTTCCTTTGGTTGAAGCAGTTAAAAAACAACTGGGGCTAAAGTAAATTGCAAACAACTAAATTTCAAAAAAATTAAATTTGGAGAGCCATGATGTTCTACCCTGCAAATTTTCAAGCTGACCCATCGGGTGCTTATGTCATCACCTTTAGGGATATTCCTGAAGCCATTACTCAAGGTGACAACCTAGAGGAGGCCCTGCAAATGGCTACTGATGCGCTCGTGCGGGCAATGGAGTTTTATTTCGAGGACCAGCGCAGTGTGCCTTTGCCTAGTCCAGCCAAAGCTGGTGAGCAGTTGATTGAATTGCCATTAAGCATTTCGGCGAAAGTGTTGTTGTTAAATGAGATGTTGCAACAACGTGTGCGTCCAGTGGAGCTGGCACGCAAAATGGCGCTACGCCCACAAGAAGTGAATCGCTTACTGAAGCTAGACCACAAAACCAAAATTGACACCATCAGTGATGCGCTTAAGGTATTGGGTTGCAAGTTGGATTTAATGTTGGCGCGCTAAACTTTTTTAATCACTTAGCTTTAATCACTTAGCAAATATTTAACTTTCTTAACTTTTGTCCAACTTAGCTTAAATACTACTTAGCCTGAGTCCTAATCTTTGGTCTCGCCAAGCTAATCACTATTTTGCTAAATATTGTAGATTTTTCAGGCATCATGAAAATCATGAGGCGAGTTTCCGATTTTTGCCCTATTGTTAAATAGCTTGACTCGTCACAATCCACCCTGCGTTGAGATTCCCTCGGCGCTTCTATTTCAAATAATCTTTAGGAGATACATTATGTGGACTAAACCAGCTGCTACAGAAATGCGCTTCGGTTTCGAAGTAACAATGTACGTTTGCAATCGCTAAGATTTAATCGTACGAGGGAACTGGACTGTCATTTGGCAGTCCAGTTTCATATTAATCACTGATAAAACAAGTAAATGAGAAAAATATGCATATTCGAGTGTTAGGTGCTGCAGCCGGTGGTGGCTTTCCCCAGTGGAATTGCAATTGCTTTAATTGTGATGGACTGCGTAAAGGTACTATCAAAGCGACCAAGAGAACGCAGTCTTCAATCTGCGTCAGTGGTGATGGCGTTAATTGGGTGTTATTCAACGCTTCGCCAGATGTCTTGCAACAAATCCAATCTTTCGGCCCCTTACAACCAGGACGTGCCATTCGTGATAGCGGTATCGCTGGCATTATTCTGATTGACGCGCAGATTGACCATACTACCGGTCTGTTGATGTTGCGCGAAGGCCAAGTGAAACGTGAAATCTACTGTACCGATATGGTGTATTCAGATTTGACCACAGGTAACCCGCTACTTAAGATCTTGGACCACTATTGCGGTATCAATCATCACCAAGTGCCTACCGATGGTAATACCTCTTTTACTGTACAAGGCGCCCCCAATCTGAAATTTACCGCAGTTGCCCTAAAGAGCGCTGCACCGCCATATTCCCCACATCGCAATGACCCGCATCCCGGTGACACCATAGGCGTGTTAATCGAAGAAATCAGTTCCGGCAAGAAATGTTGGTATTCGCCTGGCTTGGCAGAGATTGAGCCACATTTGCCAGCGCTGATGAATCAAGCCGATTGCATTATGGTCGATGGTACGTTCTGGACGAATACTGAAATGATCGATATGGGCTTGATGGAAAAAACCGCGCGCAGCATAGGTCACAACCCACAATCCGGCCCTGGCGGCATGATAGAGGAATTAAATCGATTTGATGCCTCAAGAAAAGTTTTGATACATATCAACAACACCAACCCGATTTTACGAGAAGATTCCGCTGAGCGCGCTGAGCTCAACCGTCATGGCATAGAAGTGGCTTTTGACGGCATGGATATCATCTTATAGGAGAACACAATGAATGCTGCGGTGAAACCAGCTTGGAGCAAAGAAGAATTTGAAGCCAAGTTAAGAGAAAAAGGTCAGGGCTACCATATTTATCATCCATTTCATGTGATGATGTATGAAGGCAAGCTAAGCAAAGAGCAATTGCAATGTTGGGTAGCCAATCGTTTTTACTATCAAATTTCTATCCCGATGAAAGACGCGGCCATTCTTTCCAACTGTCCAGACAAGGAAATCCGTAAGGGTTGGATAGTGCGTATCGTCGATCATGATGGCGAAGGCGATGTGGAAGGCGGTATCGAGGCTTGGATTAAGCTGGGTGAGGCAGTAGGCTTAACCCGTGAGCAAGTGACTTCACTCAAAATGGTCAGCCCAGGTGTTAAATTCGCGGTGGACGCCTATGTCAATTTTGCCCGTCAACGTCCTTGGCAAGAATCGGTATGTTCTTCGCTCACCGAATTATTTGCCCCGCATATCCATCAACAACGAATTAGCTCATGGCCGCAAATGTACCCATGGATTAATGAAAATGGCTTGACCTATTTCAAGAAACGCTTAACGGAAGCGCGTCGTGATGTAGAGCAAGGCTTGCAAGTGACCTTGGATTATTTCGGCCACAGCCGCGCCATGCAAGAACGTGCTTTAGATATTTTGCAATTTAAACTCGATGTGCTTTGGGTGATTGCCGATTCGATTATGTTGGCATCAACTCAAGTGACTACCGATGGTCGCGATTATCTGCGTCAACCGGTTTACCATCCGGAATAAGGCCTAGGCCAGAATAGGAAGCAGCAATGACGATACAACTCAGCCAAGTGTTTGCGATTGCGCCACACCATCGCTTTCAGTGGGAAGAAGCACAAGACAGTTATGTGATTTTGTTCCCAGAAGGCATGGTCAAGTTAAACCCCGGCGCGGGCGAAATTCTTAACTTGGTGAATGGTCAACACAGTGTGCAGCAAATTATTGATGCACTGAAAGCCAAGTTTCCATCTGCCGAAGATATCGATGGTGATATCTTGGCCATGTTGGATTTAGCAGTTTCCAAAGGTTGGCTGAGTCAAGTCAGCGGCTAGTCGGCAAATTTGGATTTAGGAGAAACGAAATGTCAAAAACCGCATCATTAGGTCGCTCAGAAGTACAAAAAGAAATCGCCATGAACAATGGCGTTGCCCAATCAGTGACTCGCACGCAGCCGCTGTGGTTGTTAGCCGAGGTGACCTATCGTTGTCCCTTGCATTGCGCTTTCTGCTATAACCCAACCGATTACGATAAGCACACGCAAAACGAATTAAGCACTGAGCAATGGATTAAGGCCTTGCGCGAAGCGCGTAAATTGGGTGCTTTGCAGTTAGGCATCTCAGGTGGCGAACCGTTATTGCGTGACGATATTGAAGACATCGTGATTGAAGCCAAGAAGCTAGGCTATTACAGCAACCTCATCACCTCTGGTGTAGGCTTGACTGAGAAACGCATACAAGCGTTTAAAGAAGGTGGTTTGGATCATATTCAATTATCCATGCACGATATCACCGAAGAAATTAATAACTTTATTACCAATACCCGCACTTTTGAATTAAAGAAAAAAGTGGC
Source organism: uncultured Methylophilaceae bacterium (assembly GCA_964398195.1). Taxonomy (GTDB): domain Bacteria; phylum Pseudomonadota; class Gammaproteobacteria; order Burkholderiales; family Methylophilaceae; genus RFPI01. The sequence continues at coordinate 34,504 of CAYNLW010000011.1, forward strand.
CGCCATGATTAAGTCACACGGCTACCCCATGGTGCTGAATGTGGTGATACACCGCTACAACATTGGTCATGTCAAAGAAATTCTTGAGATGGCAGAAGCGCTGGGCGCGGATTATGTGGAGCTAGCCAATACCCAATATTACGGCTGGTCATTGATTAATCGCAGCCAGTTGATGCCGACCTTTGAGCAATTACAAGAAGCGGAAAAAGTGACCAACCAATTCCGCGAAAAACACGGCGACAAAATGAAGATTTTCTTCGTGGTGCCGGACTATTACTCAGAGCGTCCTAAGAAGTGTATGAACGGCTGGGGCGAAGTATTTATGATTGTCACCGCCAATGGCGATGTGTTGCCATGCCACTCAGCACGGGTGTTGCCGAATATGCAGTTCCCCAATGTCAAACAAGATGGTTTGGCTTACGCATGGCAAGACTCCGATGCGTTTAATAAATATCGTGGCGACGCATGGATGAAAGACCCATGCCGCACTTGCGATGAAAAAGAAAAGGATTTGGGCGGCTGTCGTTGTCAGGCGTTTATGCTGACTGGCGATGCGGAAATCGCCGATCCGGTTTGTACCAAATCGCCGTATCGTCAATTGATTGTAGATGCGATTGAAGAAGCGAAGAATCCAGTGGTGGCGTCGCAACCGATTATTTTCCGTAACGACAAAAATTCGCGTGCGGTGATTTCTGGCGAGTTCGCCGATCGAGTCAAACCTTTCCACGCTTTGCCTTAAATCCATAAAAGCACAATGCCCCGTTGCGACGGGGCATTTTTTTGCCGCTAGACTTAGTCGTGCCGCTTAATCTCAAGCCTATCTATAGCTTATGTTTAGCTTTGATAGGTTGAAAACCGACTAAAATAGCATTCTTCCAAATTGATTAGCGCCGTTCATACTATGCACAAAACCAGCCCGCTTATCCTGACCATCGTTCTCGCCAGCCTAGCCGCATTGGCGCCGTTTGCCATTGATACTTATCTGCCAGCGTTTCACCGTATGCAAAGTGAGTTGGGCAGCAGCGATGTGGCGATACAGCAAAGTCTGACCTTTTATCTGGTGCCCTATACCCTGATGACGCTATGGCATGGCGCGATTTCCGATTCGATAGGGCGCTTGGCAGCGATTCGTTGGGGCTTGGCGGTATTTGTATTGGCTTCGATAGGCTGTGCGATGGCGCCCAATGTCGAAACCCTATGGTTGTTTAGAGCCTTGCAAGGCTTGTCTGGTGGGGCAGGCAATGTGGTGGCACGCGCCATGGTGCGCGACTTGTTTGAAGGGCCACAAGCGCAGCGCGTGATGGCCATGGTGCAAATGTTATTCGGCATCGCCCCCGCCATTGCGCCGATTATCGGCGGCTGGTTGCTAGGCATCCATTGGCAAGCCATCTTTATCTTCTTGGCGCTGTATGCCGCTATCAGCCTATCTGCCGCGCTTGTCTTATTGCCAGAGACCGTGCCTAAAGAAAAGCGCGTGCCGCTGTCGGCGAAACAAGTGTTAAAGGATTATGGGATTTTGTTGGCAGACACCGAGTTTAAAAAAATCATCTTCGCCATAGGCGCCAATTTCGCCGGCTTTTTTCTGTATGTGCTGGCCGCACCAGTATTTCTGATGAAGCATCTGCAACTCAACGAGCAACAGTTCGCCATGATGTTCATACCCACTGTCGCCTGCATGATGTTGGGCTCCTATTTAGCCAAACGGGCGGCTGGTGTATATTCAAGACAGCGTGTGATTCAAGCGGCTTATCGTTGGATGAGTGGGGTAGTGATATTGAATTTGCTGCTCACCCTGTTTGCACAAACTTATTCAGCAGATTTTCCTTTGCTCGCGCTCATCGCCCCAGTCGCGCTATTCAATATCGGCATGGCACTAGCGATGCCGGTATTATCCTTATCCGCATTAGATAGACACGGCCGCATACGCGGCACCGCCGCCTCAGCACAAACCTTCACGCAAATGCTAATTTCCAGCATCTCCGCCGGCATCTTAGTCCCCCTGCTATGGTTCAGTCCAGTCGGCCTAGCCATCGGCATGGCATTTTATTTTGTCCTCAGCCTACTCGTTATCCGCCGCAGCCACTTGTGGCGCGGGGAGGAGTACTAATTTCTGAAGACTCACTCCTGTTAAATCACCTGCACATTCTGTTGAATGAGGATTTGCGCGGCGGCGCTGTTGTGGTTCCAGACATTGAAGATGATGCCTACGTTGTTGTTAACGCTACCGGCGTTGGTCCATGCGGAGGTGCCGTTGCCATCGACTAGATCGACGATATCTATAGAAGAGCCCTCGATGGTGATTTGATGTCTAGTGACAGAGCTAGATAAAGCCGTTCCGCCATTAAGATTTGCCCAACCGTTGCTGGTGTTGAACAGATTCAAGCTCGACATATCCACCACATCGCGGAAGGAAATGGTGACTTGGTTGCTGCTGGAATCTTGACTCATGTCTATGCGCTCAATATTAGTGATTCGGCTAGAACCTATCGGGGTTGCTGCGTCGGTATTGCTGATGGCGGTGAAATCTAAATTGGCGCCGCCGGTGAGTATTAAAAAATCGGTGCCAAGCCCGCCATCTAATCTCGCTAACTGCTGTTGTTTGCTGCCGTCGGGGTTTGTTACCCAAGTAACGCCAGATCTTAGGCTCAGAATATTGCTCAGATTCACCACGATGCTGTCGTTGCCAGAGCCCGCCAAAATCACATCTTCGCCACCGCCGCCTACCAAATAATCATTGCCCATGCCGCCTAAAATAATTTCCCCCTCTGTACTACCGAAGAAGTTATCCACGCCGCGTGTGGCCTGTCTCGCATAGGTCTTGCCTGTACCAATGCCATTTAGAATATCTGACAGATTGACTGGCTCGGTATCGGTTTTGCCGAAGATGACATAGTGAACTGCGTTTAAAATTAGTACCAGTATGAGTGAGAGTTTTATCTTACATTCAATGTATTCTTGAATCCATTTTAAGTCCAACTTGTTTGATGATGATCTCTGGGGC
>CAYNLW010000012.1:0-34068 GCA_964398195.1 uncultured Methylophilaceae bacterium
ATTGATGAGTCTATCCTCTCTCAACAACTGGTTCAAAAAATTAACTCAGTTCAAATTTGTTTCATGTCCAATCTCAGCAAAGGAAATTGAATGGACTAAAAAAAATAAAGAAATCGTTTCATGGAATATGATTAAGCCAGGAAGAATAAAAATGACACGTAGCGATTTACCTGAACATATTGAGGAATGGGACGTTTTTGTAGTGACTAAACCTTTCGATTTTGAGGGTGCTACTTTTTCGCCTGGCGATCTATTACAGTATGCTCGAATATTGACTAGCGATAATATGGATATCGCTTTAGCGTTTGTGCATTTGCAAAAACTTCCTGATTAACATTGTTTATGTTCTTCAGAAGCTTACGTTGGGATTAAAACTTTGGCATTGATTTTTTAGAAGGTTATATCAATTAATATTTAACGAACTATCATTTGAAAATTTTTAATGAAAGTGCTGATATGCGAGCTCATCCTACAAAAAAGCCAAAAAATTCTTCTGCTAAACAGCCAGATTTGGAAAGGTTTTTGTTATGGTCAGAGCGGCTTCTTGGAGAGTCGCCTAACCGAATTATTCAGCAAGTGAAAAAGGGATTAGACTCGGCGTTGTTTTGTGGGGCGATTCGTCATTTTGCTATCACAAAGTCAGAGTTAGGCAAAATTCTAGGTATGTCCTCAGCGACCATATATCGTAAGTCTAAAGCAGGGACTAAGCTAGATATACTAGCTTCCGAGAGATTGGCGCGAATTGCCATACTGGAAAAACAAGCTGCTGAGGTATTTGGGTCCGCTGAGTTGGCATTGGCATGGCTTAAATCACCGAATTTATTGCTTGAGCAACAAACCCCCTTGCAATTACTAGATACCGATATCGGTTGCGCGCAGGTGCGCCGTTTGTTGATGTCGATTGCCTACGGGGGTGTGGCTTGATTGTGTATCTTATGGGTAGCCCGCAATATGCGGTGGAAAGAACCGACATAGGCGCATGAGATAATGGCGGCAGATGTAATACTTAATATAAACGCAAAATTAAAGGCTTTATCACAATCTATGCTGAATACCGCTTATCAATCTGCTTGTTTAGCTGAACTGGCTGCACTGAAGCCCGGCAATGTGCATGCCTTGGCTGATGGGCATGGCATGCGGGTTGAGCAGTTTGTGCAGAGTGCGCAGTTGTCCGCGCCTTGGATTGCAGATGCCCATCTATCTGTCGGGCAACGTATTTTGCAGGCGGCGCAAGCGACTTGGCAGGGAGTGGGGTGTAATACTAATTTAGGCATTTTGCTGTTATGCGCACCGATTGCCCACGCTTTCCAAGCATCACAGAAACAGTTTTCTGCGACCGCTTTGCAACAAACCTTGGCAGGGTTAACTGTGCAAGATGCCATTGCTGCCTATCAAGCCATACAGCTGATGAATCCTGCAGGTTTGGGGCAAGTCAGCCAGCAAGATGTGCAACAAACGCCTTCGGTGACTTTGTTGCAAGCGATGCAACTGGCGAGTGAATATGATCTTATTGCGCGTCAATATGCCAATGGTTTTGATGAGATATTGTCGTTTGGTGTGCCACTATTTAAATCATTCAAGCAGCAATGGGAAAAGCCGGGTTGGGCGATTACAGCGCTATATCTTGGCTTTTTATCAGAATTTTTAGATAGCCATATCGTCAGAAAACTAGGTGTTCAACAAGCCAGTCAAGTGCAACTTCAAGCGCGACAACATCAACAAGCTTTGCACGCACTAGAAAACCCTAAAACCTATTTCAAATCGCTAATGCAATGGGATCAACAACTAAAAAATCAGGGCATCAACCCCGGCACCAGCGCCGACCTTACAGTCGCTACGCTGTTTGTGTTGGTGCTTAATGGGGTGGCAATTGAATAAATGGCTTTATAAGGACGCTAGTTTTTCTAGCGTATCGGGATATTTTTTAACCAATTGAATGAGGGTTGCTGCTTGGCTATTTGGCTGAGTGCGGCCTTGTTCCCAACTTTCTAAAGTGCGTTCGTTTACCATTAAATATCTGGCCATTACAGCCCTAGAGAGATTCAAGCTTTCTCTTAGACTCTTAAGCTCAGTAGCAGTAAGCTGTTGTGGAATTCTTGCTTTTACTTGATGATTCTTAAGCGTAATTTTGCCTTCACGATGTTGCGCTAATTCATCAAAACCGTCCTTAAGCTCAGTAAATAAATCACGTTTCATATGGCTATTCCTAAAATTAATTGAGCTGAATTAATTTGCTAAATCATTTTGCTATTTCATTCAGCAGTATTTGCTTTAACGTCTTAATTTGTTGTGGTGTTAAATCAGCCATTTCACTTTTACGATAAATTGTCATCAACCAATATTGCTTTTTGTCGCGGTGGAAATAGTAAATTAATCTTAATCTGCCGCGTGTTCCCTTGTTGTTAATCACATCTGGTAAACGAAGTTTTCTTAATCCACCTGAACCCTTAATTATTGCGCCTGCATCTGGCCTGAGTATCAAAAGCTTTTGCAAAGAGGCAAATTGACGCTCATCCAAATAATCAGTGCGATATTTCTCAAAGGCTGAAAGTTGAATAAATGCTACTGGCATATTATACGATATCCGGGTATGAATAAAAAGAAAGAATTTTTCTTAGGAAGAATTATCTTTTAATTAATTTATTATTTTTATCAGTTTAAGTTATTGAATAATAACGATATTATTTATTTATGTGGAAAGTGTGTCAATACTAACGAGATGATTGATGAATTAATTGATGTAGTTTGCTAGCTAAATCAGGTAGCCGTGCCTGATTATCGGATAGTTGGTTTGAGAGGGTTTGTAAGCAGGTTAATTGAGTAAAAGTTGCTAACAAGGTATCAGGGCGGATAATGCCGTTGCACCAGTCCAGATTAAAGTCTGCTATTAGATTAGTCTCGCCATAATATTGCTGAAGGAATGCATTTAATTTATCTAAATGAATATCTTCATCTTGTTGATAAGGCAGCCATATTAACGGGCTGCCTGACCAGATAGCGCGGACTAGGCTGTCTTCGCCGCGGACGAAGTTGAGATGGCAGCGCCATAGCAGTTGGTCGTATTGTTGTTGGCTGAGGAATGGCAGGATGTGGGCGGTGAGGTTGCCGACTTGATAGCTTTTTCCTGCTTGTATGGATTGACCGAAGAACTGTGTTAGGTGATCTTGTATGGTGACTAAAGGAATATGGCAGTGGATAGCGTAAGGCAGTTGCGATAGGGCTTGTAATAAGGCCTGCACTGGGGCGTGGGTGTAGGTGAATAATGAGATATGGTAAGTATCTGTGTCTAAATGATTCGAAAAGTTGTTATCTTGTCGCCATCTATCGCGATTATTCAATAAATCGTTTTCCCTCAAAAGTCCACCTGTGTCCCCAGAAAATCCCGGAAAGAAAAAAGTTTTGCTTAGGCCGTTGCTGTTCTGTATGGAGGAAAGGCCATGAAATTGCTTGACCCATGGTTCAGCGCTGAGGTACTCAAGATTGATCCAAACCCTTGTATTGGCGACCATCTCGCGTTGAAAGTCCTCTAGTAGCTGGCAGGCAAAGGCTTCAATCACCACTTCGTTGGGTGTTGCTGCGATTGCTTGATGGGCTTGCCAGTATTGAATTTGCACGCCTGCTATCGATACATGATGTTGGTTTAATTGGCTGGGTTGCTGGCGATATTCGGATAACTGCGGAATCAATAAGCTGGCGCTGGCAATATCATCTATCCATAATCGCACAGCATATTGATAGGTATTTGAAAGCTGTTGCGCTAACCGCCATGTAACACCAATATCGCCGAAGTTATCGATTATTTGGCAGAAGATATCGACTTTTATTGGATTTTTATTCATTCAGGTTGGCTATAGCTGACCGCGAGGATTTCATACATTTCTTCACCCACTGGCGTTTGCACACGTATGTTGTCACCAATTTGCTTGCCTAGTATCGCCTTGGCTAGCGGGGAAACCCAACTGATATAGCCTTTGCTGGGCTCTAGCTCATCTTGTCCGACGATGCGGTAATGGTGTTCAGTGTCATTTTCGAGGTGGTATAGCGTTACCCAAGCGCCAAAAAATACCTTTTCACTGTTTTCCTGTAATGCTGGGTCAACCACAAAAGCGTTATCAATGCGTTGTAATAAAAATCTTAGTCTAGCGTCTATCTGCCGCAGTCTGCGCTTGCCGTAAATATAATCGCCATTTTCTGAGCGGTCGCCATTGCTAGCCGCCCATGAAACCACCCTGACCACCTCGGGGCGTTCTACTTTGACCAAATGATTAAATTCTGCCTCTAAGGTCGCAAGACCTTGCGGCGTTATATAATTTTTCTGCGATGCCATATTTGAAACTCAGCTAAAATCACCCTATGAATAATTCCAACAATTCTAACTTGATTTTGTGTTCTTCGCTCCGTTTGGCGAGGGCTTTACGTCAGGCTGAATGGCAAAAACATCTAGCCAGCGGTGAGCAAGTTTGGCACCCTCCACAAATCCAACCGCTATCTACTTGGTGGTCGCAACTTTTCCAAGAGGCGGTGCTTAGCGGTCAGACTGACGCTGATGAGATTGCAATCACAGAGTTATCCCCTTTCCAAGAGCGCTTGTTATGGGAACGCGCGATTGCCGATTATCTGCGCGATGAAGAGGCTGCCGAGTTATTTAATGTGGCAGGCTTGGCGCAATCTTCTAGCGAGGCCAATCAATTTCTGATTGAGTGGAACATCAGTCTGACCGAGGCAGATGCCACTCCAGAAAGCACCGCTTTTATGCAATGGCGACAAGGTTTTCAGGCCTTGTGCCGCGAGCGCGGGGTGTTAGAGTCGGTGCGCTTTCAATTCAAAGTATTACAACTTTTGCAGGCTGGGGCTTGTCGATTGCCGCAACAAATTCAGTTTGCCGGATTAGAAAGAAAATCGCCGCACACCTTGCGCCTGATTGAAATACTGCGTGAGCGCCATTGCCAAGTCGCAGATTTGCGCTTGCAAGAACAGGCTAGCCAACAGGTGCAATGTCTTGCCTTGAATGATCAGATGCACGAGTGTCGTATGGCGGTGGCTTGGGCGCAACAGCAACTCGGGCTGAATGCTGTTGCGCCAAATACCCCTGACCACACAGGGGCGAGCAAACAAATCGCCATCGTTGTTCCGCAATTAGAAAATCTGCGCGAATCGTTGGTGCGCCTATTAGACGAAGCGCTTATCCCATACAGCATGCGGCTGGACGCGGTTGAGCAAGAGCGGCCGTATGACTTATCGCTAGGCCTTGCGCTGTCCAGCATTCCTATCGTGGCCAGCGCGTTGCATATCCTTTCCTGCGCTATTCATGGGCATAGACTGCTGCAATCGGATATTTCCGCATTGCTACATTCGCCGTATTTTTCCGATAGCCGCGCGTTAAATGCTAGAGCCCGCTTGGATGCCTTGATGCGCGAAGAATTGGCGCTCAGTATTCAACCCAAACATTGGCTGAATTATCTTGCCAAGCAATCGCAATCCAACAAGTTTGACGGCGCCATCACACAGCTAAGCAATCACTTTACTGCCTTGTGGCAAGTCGATTTGAAAGGCAGACATTTGCCTTCGCTGTGGTCAGCTAAATTGCTACAGGCGCTGCAAGCGGTGGCATGGGCGCAGGGACGCAGCCTATCTAGCCATGAATTTCAAGCGCATAAAAAATTCCTACAAGTATTACAAGATTTAGCCAAGCTGGATAAGGTGCTGGATAAAGTCGATGCAGCGCAAATCTTGAAGCGTCTGAACGAGCTGTGTCGGCAAGATATTTTCCAAGTCGAGGCGCCCGCACAAGTGCGTTTGCAAGTGGTAGGTATGCTGGAAGGTTTTGCCACGCCACTTGATGCGATTTGGGTGATGGGCATGAACGACCATCAGTGGCCGCCAGCGCCCAGACCAAATCCGCTTATTGCTGCCCATTTACAGCGCCAAGCTCAAACGCCGAATGCGGATAGTGAGGTACAAACGCAGTTTGCCGAAAAGATACAACAGCGTTTATTGCATAGCGCTAAGCAGGTGATTTTTTCTTATGCTTTGAAAGATGGCGATAAAGACTGTCGTATCAGCCCACTAATTCTATCGTTTGCTACGCCCACATCTGCATCACTTGCCATCACAAACATTAGTCCCAGTCTGACTTTGCCAGAACAATGGGCGCAACAATTGAGCGATGCCCAGCGTTTGCAATATTGGCAATGGCTGGACGATAGCCTCGCGCCAGCCATCGCTGATGGCAGCGTGGTGAGCGGTGGCACTGGCCTGCTGAAGGCACAAGCGATTTGTCCAGCTTGGGCGTTTTATCGCTATCGTTTACACGCCAAAGCCCTTGATGAGCCGGTGAATGGCATAGATTCGATGCAGCGTGGCGAATTGGTGCATGCGGTACTAGAAAATTTCTGGCGTGGGCGCGACTCAGATTATTTGGCCGCCTTATCTGAACAAGATTTAAATGCGCTGTTACAGCAAATTGCCAGCAAGGTGATGCAAGACTTTTCCCAACAGCATAACCAAGCCTATCCCGAGGCCTTTTTACAGCTTGAGCAACAACGCTTGGTGAATCTCACCGGCATTTGGCTAAATCAAGTCGAGCGCAAGCGTGAGCAGAAATTCCGCGTTTTCTCTGTAGAACAAAGCCAGCAGCAGCCGCTACGCAATTTAAGTATCTATATCAAGATGGATAGGGTGGATCAGTTGGAAGATGGCCGGCTGGTATTGATGGACTATAAAACAGGCAAGTTTATCTCGGTTAAAAGTTGGGCAAAACAACGCATTGATGATCCGCAACTGCCGTTTTATTGCAGCTATGTGTTGCAACATGAGCAAGTGGCAGCGGTGCTATTTGCCAAAGTCTGGTTTGATGAAGCTAAATTCGCCGGCGTGGTGCAAGAGCAAGGGCTATTCAAAAAAGGCCCATATCAGGTGGGCGACCCAAATTCCAGAAATCCCATTCCCGCACAACAATTTCCTGATTGGCAAAAATTGCTAGATCACTGGCGCCTTAGCCTAGACGCCATCGCGCAAGAAATTGCCCAAGGCTATGCCGCTGTCATCGTTGAAAACGAAAAAGATCTGCTGTATTGCGAAGTCAAACCCCTGTTGCGACTAGCCGAGCGGCAATTGCAATTTGAACAACAACAAGCCGAGGCGTCATGACTGAGTCCGAATTATTAGCGCAAGATTTGGCCAGCCGCGAACAGGCCGTGCGTCTGCAACAGCCATTGCCGTCGTTTATCATCGAGGCGCCAGCGGGCGCGGGTAAAACTGAATTGCTCACGCAACGCTATTTGATGTTGTTGCAAACCGTGCAACATCCTGAAGAAGTGGTGGCGATTACCTTTACCAATAAAGCCGCTTCGGAAATGCGCGAGCGTATTTTAAGCAGTCTGCAAAAAGCGCATGACGGCGTATTGCCAGAGCAAGCGCATAAACAGATTACCTATGATTTAGCACTCAAGGCCCTGCAACAGTCGCAACAGCTCAATTGGAAATTATTGGATAACCCCTCGCGTTTGCGCATCTATACCATCGATGCCTTAAGCGCCCAGCTTGCTAGACAGATGCCGTTAATGAGCCGTTTTGGCGGCCAACCAGAAGTGTTACAGGAGGCTAAGCGCCTGTATCAACAGGCTGCCAGCAATACCCTAGAGCTATTAGATGATGTTGAGCATGGGCAGGTGGTATATACCGCGCTAAAATATTTCAATAATGACAGCGCGCAGCTGGGTCATTTATTGGCGGAAATGCTAGCCAAACGCGATCAGTGGCTAGACTTTCAGGGCAGCAAAATCACCATTCAACAATCTGAACAGGCTTTGCAACAGCTGATACAACAAGACTTGCAGCAAGCGCTTGAGGTGCTGACTGAGGACATACAAAGATCGCTGATGCCGATTGCGCAATTTGCCGCCAGTAATGTGGAATGCACCAAAGCAATCGCTTTGTTGCTGGAATGGAATGCGCCACTTAGCGCGGATGGCCGCCAGCTTGCACTATGGCAGGCGTTGATAGAGTTGCTGATGACAACGGCAAATCAATTCCGTAGCACTTGGAACAAAAATCAAGGCATTCCTCCGGGCGATGCTGGCAGGCCTTTTAAACAAGTCTTAGAAGATATCACCGCCGAATTAGCTACTCACCCACAAGCCCTCACTCTACTCACGCGGGTAAGAAGCCTGCCTAAACCGCAGTTCGGTGAATATGGCAAAGCCATGATAGATAGCTTAAATACCTTGCTCAAGGTGGCTTATGCGCAGCTATGGCTATTATTTCAGCAGCAAGGCAAGGTCGATTTTGTGGAAATCTCGCAACGCGCCATCGCTGCGTTTATCGATAAAAATGGCCTGCCTAGCGAATTAGCCATACGTTTGGATTATCAAATCCAGCATCTACTAGTTGATGAATTTCAGGACACCAGTCCAACGCAAATTCGTTTAATTGAAATGCTGACGCGCGAATGGCGGCAGGGCGATGGACGCAGTTTATTCTTGGTCGGCGACCCCATGCAGTCTATCTATCGCTTCCGCAAAGCCAATGTAGGCTTGTTCTTAAGAGCGCAACAGAAAGGCATAGGCAATATTGCGCTGACGCCTTTAAGACTGTTTCAAAACAACCGCTCAGAACCCAAGATAGTGCACTGGATTAATGATACTTTTGCGCAAATCTTCCCCGAGCAAGACAGCATCGCCGAGGGTGCCATTGAGTATCGCCCGTTTGTCGAACGCAAGCCACAAAGCGATTCGCTAGGGGTGCAGATACACGCTTTGTTAAATGCCCCAGAAAATCAGACTGACAATGCGCAAGCCCCATCAAGTCCAGAAGATGCGTCAACTGACCCGGAAGATAATGCCGTAGATGCTACACAAGATGCGCCTGAGGACGAGTTAGAGGCCGCGCTAAACAGCCCTGTGCGCTTGCGTGAAGCCAATCAGATGATTCAAATTATTCAACAAACCCGCCAGCGCAATCCCCAAGCCAAAATCGCTGTGCTGGTGCGCGCGCGCGGTCATCTGTCGGTCTTGGTCAGTCAAATTCGTCGCTACTATCCAGAGCTGAAATTCCAAGCGGTAGAAATTGAGGAGTTGGCCAATCGCCAAGTGGTGCAGGATTTATTATCGCTGTGTCATGCCCTGCATCACCGCGCCGATAGGGTGCATTGGTTGGCGGTATTACGCGCCCCTTGGTGTGGGCTTAAGTTGGCCACGCTAGCGCAATTAATCGCCAATGATAAACACAGCTTGGTGTTGGATTTGATGCAAGACAGCCAGCGCTTAGCCAATATGGAGGCAGATGAACGGCACAGGCTGGAATATGTGCGTGATATTTTGCTCGAGGCTTTGCAACAACAGGGTCGTATGAGCACAGCGCGTTGGTTGCGGGCTACTTGGCTGATGCTAAATGGTCCCCATTGCTTATGGAAGCAATCTGATGCGGTCGATGTAGAAGCGTTTTTTGAGCGTATTGATGCGATAGAGCGCGAGGGTGGTTTTAGTATCAGCGAGTTAACCCGTGAGGTAGAAAAACAGTATGCACAACCCGATGTGACTGCGCCAGATACTTTGCAATTTATGACCATACACAAGTCCAAAGGCTTGGAATTTGATACCGTGATTTTGCCCGGCTTGGATTTAAAAAGTGGCCGCGACGATGCGCCATTGATGTTATGGGAAGAACTGGTGCAGACCCAAATGCAGGATAGCGTGGCGCAAGTAGTGGTGGCGCCCTTGGTGCCTAAGTCGCAAGCCAATGAGGAAAACGATAGAAAAATTTACCAGTATTTAAAACAGTTTGAAAAACAGCGCGCCTATTACGAAGACCTGCGCGTGTTATATGTCGCCGCCACCCGCGCTGAGCGCAGTCTGCATCTGTTGGGCGCGGTCAAGCGCTATAGCAATGGTGAAAGCAAGCCAGCAGCCGGGACATTTTTAGCCATGTTGTGGCCTATCGTGCAGCCATATTTTAGCGAGGAAAATTTAAGCAACAGCATGCAACAAGACCATCTGCAACAGTCCAATCAAAGCGCCATTAAAGATTTTATTCCGCGCTTAATTCGTCTGCCTGAGTTAAAGCTGGCGCAGGCGTTTGATAGCCAGCCTAGTCTAGCCTCGGCCGAGTCCAGCAAATCCATCACAGCGGCTGCCGCCCAGCAGGTACAAAGCCTTAACCATGATCCGCAAAGCCTCGCTGTTGCCGACCCTGTTACTGAAGTGGTGAGCGGATTAGGCATAGATATAGGCACCTTAACCCACCGCTATTTGCAGCTGATCGCAGAGCAGGGCTTATCACGCTGGACTAGTGAGTTGCTGAGCACCTTGCAACCCGCCATGCGCGCTTGGTTTAGCAGCCAAGGCCACAGCGCTGAAGTCGCCCAACAAGCGGCACACAAGGTGCAAAGTTTGCTCACTAGCGCACTCAATTACGCGCAGATACGCTGGCTATTGGAACCTCACCCTGAAGCTCAATGCGAATACACGCTAGAACAAGTACAAGCCGACGGCACAGTGAAACGCTGGGTAATAGACCGCACCTTCGTCAGCGACGGTGTGCGCTGGATCGTCGATTACAAAACCGACAGCCTGATGGAAAATCAAACCAGCCAACAACTGGCCGAAAGCTATCGCCCGCAATTACAAAACTACGCCCAACTATTCGCCCAACAAGCCCAGCCAATCAAGCTAGCCGTGGTCTTGCTCAGTGTGCCAGAGATGGTGTTTTTATAGCAAAAGCATGATCAAGCATGCTTGAAATGTCGTCTGATGTACCAAATCACAAACAATAATCCTGCGCCGGCAATCACATAGTGGAATTGGTGGAAATAAACTTTTAGGCTATCCCAGTGTTCGCCTAGTACGAAACCAGCGTAGCCTAGTAGGTAGCACCAGATGAGTGAGCCTACGAAGGTGTACAGAATAAATTTACTCATGCGCATTTTGGCTACGCCGGCGGGGAAGGCGATGAAAGTGCGGACGGCGGGGAGTAGGCGGCCGATGAAGATGATGATTTCGCCGTGTTTGGCGAAGGCGCGGTCGGCCCAGTCTAAATCACGATGAGAAATCAGTACCCATTTGCCGTATTTTTCCACCAATGGCCGGCCGCCTAACATACCTAAGTAGTAAGCGGGGATAGAGCCCAACACACAACCTATTGCGCCAGCTAAGGAGATGCCGGTTAAGCTCATTTGGCCTTGGAAAACTAAAAAACCTGAGAACGGCATAATGATTTCTGAGGGTAGCGGAATGCAGGCGGATTCTATGGCCATCAATAGCACAATGCCGGCGTAACCCATAGACGAAATCACGCCCATAATCCAAAGCGCCAAAGCGGCTAACAATTTCTCTATCATGTTTGCAATTCTTTCATCAGCTGTTGAATAAATAAGCTACGTTGTTGTACATCTGGGTATTGTACGGTGATACGCAATTTATCTGGGCCATTCATACGACAGCGCTTATCGCGTTGCAACAGCGCCACCAATTTCATCGGGTCTAAATCCGCCTTGGGATTAAATTGCATTTGAATGGCATGGTCGCTAGCGTCGATTTTTAAAATATCCATGGCTTTGGCGGCGATGCGCAAACGATGGCAAGTCATCAAGGCCTCGCCTTGTGGCGGTAACAAGCCAAAGCGGTCTATCAGCTCCTCCTGCATCTGGTCTAATTCATCTTCGTGTTTGCAGTTGGCTAGGCGCTTATAAATCACCAAACGCTCATGCACATCGGGGCAGTAATCGGCGGTGAGCAGCGCAGGCTCGTGCAAATTGATTTCCGTGGTCACCCCTAGCGGTGCTGATAAATCAGGCTCTTTGCCTTGCTGTAAGCGCTTCACCGCGTGGTTAAGCATTTCTGAATACAAATGAAAGCCAATTTCTTGCATCTCGCCGCTTTGCGATTCGCCCAATAATTCCCCCGCGCCACGGATTTCTAAATCGTGCATGGCCAAATGAAAGCCAGCGCCCAAGTCTTCTAGCAATTGAATCGCATCTAAACGTTTTTGCGCTTGGCTAGTGATTTTGCGATGCGGGTCGGTGAGCAAATACGCATAGGCTTGGTGATGCGAGCGCCCGACGCGGCCTCTCAGCTGGTGCAATTGAGCTAGGCCAAACATATCGGCGTGGTTGATGATAATGGTATTGGCAGTGGGAATATCGATGCCGGTTTCAATAATGGTGGTGCACAGCAATAGATTGCTGCGTTGCTGATAAAAGTCGCGCATCACTTGTTCCAACTCGCGTTCACGCAACTGGCCATGGGCGATGCTAATGCGTGCATCGGGCAGAATCTTTTGTAGCTTTTCGCGCATGGCGGCGATGGTATCCACTTGGTTGTGCAAGAAATACACTTGCCCACCGCGTTTAAATTCGCGCAGCACCGCTTCGCGAATAATACCCTCGGAATACTCACAAGCAAAGGTCTTAATCGCCAAGCGTTTCTGTGGCGGGGTGCTAATCACACTAAACTCGCGCAAGCCTTCCATCGCCATACTCAATGTGCGTGGAATAGGCGTGGCGGTCAGCGTTAATACATCGACCTCGGCGCGCATGGCTTTTAATTTCTCTTTTTGCCGCACGCCAAAACGATGTTCCTCGTCCAATATCACTAGCCCCAAGCGCTCAAATTTGACGTCAGGCGAAATCAGTCTGTGCGTGCCGATAATAATATCGATTTTGCCTACTGCTAAATCGCTGAGCGCTTGTTGTTGCTCTTTGGCGCTTCTAAATCTTGAAATCTCGGCAATCTTAATCGGCCAAGCAGAAAAACGATCGCAGAAGTTTTGGTAATGTTGCTCAGCTAACAAGGTGGTCGGCACCAGCACTGCCACTTGGCGACCGCCCATTACCGCGACAAAGGCGGCGCGCAAGGCCACTTCGGTTTTTCCAAAACCGACATCGCCACACACCAATCTATCCATAGGGCGACCGGATTGCATATCTTGTATCACCGCCTCGATAGCGGCTAATTGATCTGGCGTTTCCTCAAACGGAAAGCCCTCGGCAAACGCTTCATAATCTTGTAGCGACAAAGTAAACGCATGACCACGGCGCGCAGCGCGTTGGGCATAAAGATTAAGCAGTTCAGCAGCGGTGTCGCGGATTTGTTTGAGCGCTTTTTTCTTGGCTTTTTCCCAATGTCCCGAACCCAAGGTGTGCAGTGGAGCGCTTTCTGGCGGACCGCCGGAATAGCGCGAGATTAAGAATAATTGCGCCACCGGGACATATAATTTGTCATTGCCGGCATATTCCAATAGCAAAAATTCAGTTGCGCCTTCGCCCAAATCCAAATTCACCAAACCACGATAGCGTCCCACACCATGTTGTTCGTGCACTACGGGGTCGTTTTCGCGCAGCTCAGATAAATCTTTTAGCATGCCCTCGGTAGAGCGGTTGTTTTCTTTATTGCGGCGACGCTGCTGGCGTACAGTATTGGCATATAGCTCGGCCTCGCTAATCAGCGCGATATCTTTGTGTACAAAGCCTTGATGCAAGGTGCCTACACCCAACATCACAGGGGCGCTGGCGGCGCAGAATTGCTGCCAGTTTTCGCAAGCTTGATAAACGATGCCGTGGCTATCCAACAGCTGTGCCATGGTTTCGCGCCGGCCTAGGCTTTCTGCCACGATTAAAATGCGCCCTGAGAATGCTTGGATAAAGCTTTGCAAATGCTGTAGTGGTTGTGGCGCGCGTCTATCAATCTCTAGGCTAGGTAATGCCGCTGGTCCTTGCAGATTGGAATATAGGCGTGGGAAGTCGTGACAGGCGGAAAAGAATTGATCGGTTTTAATCAATAAATGTTCGGGCGACAAAATCGGCCGCTCTGCGTCATAAGTCAATAAGCGATAGCGCGATTGCGCGTCTTGCCAAAATTGCTCTGCCGCGAGCTGTGGCGTGCCGTGCATACATAGCACGCTGTGTTTAGGTAAATAGTCTAATAAGCTGGCGGTTTGTTGGAAGAATAAGGGCAAATACCACTCTATGCCGCCGCTCGCTACGCCCTTGCTGATATCTTTATAGATGCGGCTGCGCGACGGGTCGCCCTCAAATATCTCGCGATAGTTTTGTCTAAAAGTGGCGATGCCTGCTTCATCTAAAGGAAATTCGCGTGCTGGTAACAAGCGAATTTCTGCCACCGGGTACAGACTGCGCTGGGTATCGACATCAAAAGTGCGCAGGCTTTCGATTTCGTCATCGAATAAATCAATACGATAGGGCAAGGCGCTGCCCATAGGGAATAAATCAATCAGCCCACCGCGTACGCTAAATTCGCCTGGGCTAATCACTTGCGTGACATGGTGATAACCGGCCTCGCTACATTGTTGTCTTAGTCCCTCTAAATCCAGTGTTTGGCCTTTTTTAAGCATAAAGCTACGCGCGGATAGATAGGCCACCGGCGGCAGCTTGACCAGCACAGTGGCGATAGGCGCAATCACCACATCAGCATATTGCCTATGGATTTGATACAAGGTAGCTAGTCGTTCTGAGATTAAATCGGGGTGCGGCGAGAAGTGGTCATACGGCAGCGTTTCCCAATCAGGAAAACAATGCACTTTTAAATCGCTATTAAACCAACTGATTTCCTCCAGCAGACGCTGGGCGGTAAATGCGTTTTCGCTAAAGATGACTAGCGGGGCGCGGCTATTGCCTTCCTGCGCTTGTTGCTGGGCTAATTGTGTTGCCACATGGGCAAAGAAAGCGGCATCTTGGCCGGCGCATAAAGCATGGATTTTTTTCTGGCCAGCGGCGGCTGGTAAAGCGCTATCAAACTGCATCATGCACTATTAAACCGTACCGCCCACCGTTAACCCGTCTATGCGTAGCGTAGGCTGTCCAACGCCTACTGGCACGCTTTGCCCCTCTTTGCCGCAAGTGCCTACACCAGCGTCTAGCGACATATCATTGCCTATCATGCTGACCCGTGTCAGCGCATCGGGGCCGTTACCTATCAGGGTAGCGCCTTTGACTGGGTAAGTGATTTTGCCGTCTTCTATCATATAGGCCTCAGCCGCGCTAAACACGAACTTGCCGCTGGTGATATCCACTTGGCCACCACCAAAATTCACCGCATACAGTCCTTTTTTCACCGACTTAATAATTTCCTCTGGCGCCATATTGCCGTTGTGCATATAAGTATTGGTCATGCGTGGCATAGGAATATGCGCATACGATTCGCGTCTAGCGTTGCCGGTCAGCGGCATGCCCATCAGGCGGCTATTTAGACTATCTTGAATATAGCCACGCAAAATGCCGTCTTCTATCAATACTGTGCTTTGCGTAGGGTTGCCCTCATCATCGACATTGAGCGAACCACGGCGCTGGCTTAGCGTGCCATCGTCCACCACCGTCACCCCAGGCGCGGCCACTCGTTGGCCTATCTTGCCGGAAAATGCCGAGCTGCCTTTGCGGTTGAAATCGCCTTCTAAGCCATGTCCTATCGCTTCATGCAATAAAATGCCCGGCCAGCCAGCGCCTAGAACTACAGTCATATTGCCAGCCGGGGCAGGGCGCGCGTCTAAATTCACCAGCGCTTGATGCACCGCTTGTTGTGCGTATTGCTGTAACAATTCATCGCTAAAACCGCTATAGTCAAAGCGTCCGCCACCACCGCTGGCACCTTGCTCACGGCGGCCATTGCTTTCGGCAATCACGCTGATGGATAAGCGCACCAATGGACGGATATCGGCTGCCATCACGCCATCATGGCGGGCGATGAGCACTACATCATATTCACCCGCGATATTGGCCATCACTTGTTTCACGCGTGGGTCTATGGCGCGCGCATAGCGCTCTAATTTTTCTAATAATTGCACTTTGTCTTGCGCACTCAGCGAGGCAATCGGGTCTTGCGGCAAATATAAGCTAGGTGCTTGCCGTCTAAGCAAAGCCGGCACGCTGCGCTCTTGTCCAGCATTGGCAATGGCGCGGGTGATGCTGGTAGCGTGTTGCAAAGCGTCGGCGGTGATATCGTCGGAATAAGCAAAAGCGGTTTTTTCGCCACTCACCGCACGCACTCCCACCCCTTGTTCTATATTGAAATGACCGGATTTGACTTGGCCTTCTTCCAAGCCCCAACTTTCGCTGCGGGTATATTGGAAATACAAATCCGCATAATCCACTTGGTGGTGCATCATTTGTTTTAACAGCGCTTGCACTTTGACAAAATCCAAATCATTAGCGCGCAACAGGCTTTGCTCGGCGAAGGATAGGGTATCGGCAGACTGGATTAAGCTGGGTTCTAAATTCATGCCTTGATCATTTCTTTCATTAGGTTTATGAGTGGACGCAGGGTTATGCGCTCAGTGTTGGACGCTAGCTTTTAAATTCTGTTCTATGTTTTAAGGCTGGCAAGCTTTTACGCAAGCTGGCTTGATAGTCGCGATTAATCGAGGCAATCACCACGCCTGAGCCTCTGGGCAAGCGGTCTAAAATCACTCCCCACGGATCGACTATCATGCTGTTGCCGTGCGTTTCGCGCCCCGAGGCATGATAACCGCCTTGCGCCGAAGTTAATACATAACATTGGTTTTCTATCGCTCTGGCGCGCACCAAGGTTTCCCAATGGGCTTTGCCTGTGGTCTCGGTAAAGGCGGCTGGAATCACGATTAAATCCACATTGCCCATGGCGCGATATAGCTCTGGAAAACGTAAGTCATAACAAATCGATAAGCCAATTTTGCCGAACGGCGAGTCCACTACCACCACTTGGTCACCAGCTTGTATGGTTTTTTCTTCGTGATAGTGCTCGCTGCCTAAATCAAGCCCGAATAAATGAATCTTGTCATAGCGCGCCACGCATTCGCCTTGCTGGTTATACACCAAGCAACTATTGCGGATTTTGTTAGGGCTATCGCATTGCAAAGGTATGGAGCCCGCTACCAACCAAACAGCAAATTTATTGGCAGTCTCGGCCAGAAATTGTTGGATAGGGCCGAGTCCAAATGCCTCTGCGGCAGCCACTTTATCGGTTTCTTTTAACCCCATAATGGCAAAATACTCTGGCAGCGCAATCAGCTTGGCACCCTGATCCACAGCGATTTGAATCAATTTTTCAGCCTCGCTTAGATTGGCTGCCACATTGGGTCCTGAGACCATTTGTATGCCGGCGATTTTAATGATGCCGCTGGCATTCTTGTCGCTCGTTTGCTGCGATTTTTGCGCTGATCTTAATTTTATTGCCATGAGTTCCTTGCGTGATATTCGCGTTTAAGTTTAAGTAAGGTTAGCGCCTAGCGAACGATACCACTAGGCGGTTTGACTGGGGCGGGTTTGTCGTCGATTTCTAGCGGATTACTCCAAGTGCCGACTATTTCGTACTCTGATTCGGCGATTTTATCTAAAGGGTTTTTTAGCACTTTTTGTGCGATATAAGCCGCTGCGCCAACTGCGGGGCCACCGGCAAAGGCGGCCAAAGATAAAGCGTCAGTAATATACGGCCGTACTTTGACATACAGATGTTGTGTTTCTTTATCCAAATCGGTTTCGCCTTTAATTTCGACTCCCGCAGTTGGACCTTCCATTTTGAAATTATTGCTACGCATAATGCCTTGCTTGATATCAATGTCTGCGGTGATTTTGTCGAATACAAAGCCAGAACTAAATAAATCTTTAAAATCCAGCGTCAAGCGGCGCGGTAGATTCTGTAAGCTAATCACACTAAATAGCCGTCCTACCCCTGGCTCTACCTTGAGGATTTGTCCCTTATTGGCCTCTAATTGCAAACTGCCTGCTAAATTCGGCAGATCAAATTCATGCGGGCTGCCAGCCCAGCTAAGCTGGCCACTAAGTTGTGCATTGCCGCCTTTAATGGTGTCGGCATAATTTAAGCGCTTAAAGGTCTTGCCAATATCGCTAATCTGCCAGTTAAAATACATGGCCGTGGTTTGTTTGCTCTTCCAGTTATTCCATTGTCCATTGGCGTTTAATACGCCATCTGGGTTTTTCAGCATTAGGCGATTAATCATCCAATTGCCGTTTTGTTCACGTGCGACTAGCTCTAAATGACCAAATTTCTTTTTATTCAGTTCAAAATTTCCCGCATTGATATCCAAATCCGGATATTTCATATCCAGCTGCTTAATCGTTTTATCGTGTTGTCTTTTATCCGGCGTATCTTGCGGCCAAGTCAGCTGATTGAGATTGGCGAGAATTTTGCCGGAGCCTTGTGGCACCCAGCGCACGCTGCCTTTAATCTCATCACTATTTAGCCCAAGCAACCATGCGTTAGCATTTAATTGCGCAGACAATTTAAAGTTATTCAGGCGCTTATCAAACAAATCAAAACTATCTGCGCTGATATCGAGATGGTCAAACGGCAATTTCACCGCATTATCTTTTTGCCCATCAGGTTTTTCAAATAACACCAGCCAATCATCTAAATCTAAGTGGTTGAGCTGGGCTTTTAGATTGAATGCTTTTTGGCTAGGAATTTCGGCGACCAGATTCACGCCAATTTCGCCTTTATCAATTTTGCCTACGCCATTTTGCAAGCTACGGGCAAACTTGCCGTTGATGGCATTGCCCAGATTAAATTGAATCAAGTCTTGATTGGCTGCAGTGTATTTGCGTTCAAGCGAGAAACTCATGCTTTCATTGGCCGCTTTATTGAGCGGTGCCGGCAATTGCAAGGCTAGGCCTTGTAAGTTGGAATTGATAGAAAACTCTAGGCGCTTATCGCTGATGCTGGCGCGGCCTTGCCAATCGGTACTGCCGCTAATGCTGTTAGCTAGGGTAATGCCCAAAGCGCGGCGCAATCCGGCTTCGTTGATTTTGCCTCGTGCGCTGATTTGTACAGTTTTCGCTTTGTCGGTATTCATCGCGATCTGCACCGGCGCGTCAAATAAATTTAAACGCAGGTTTTGACTGCTTAACACGCCATCAGCAAGGTTAATGTCGCCATTGATTTGCGTTAGTTCAGGCAGATTGTCGGCGCTTAATGTGGCATTTTGTAGGCTGTACTTTCCGCTATATTTGCTGTTCTCTTGATGATATAGCGGGATATGCACTTGCATCAGCAGCTTGCCTGTACCGCTAGCTTTGAGGCCTTGGCTGGCGCCACCCAGCCAAGCGTTAATCGGGCTAGTGTTGGCGAATAATAGTTGGTCTTGCAGATTGCCGCTGACTTCGCCTTTGATATCCAAGTCATTCTCAGCGACTAACAAGTCAGGGATAGTAATTTTGGTGTTGCTAATTTTGTTATTTAATGACTTCGCTTCGCTGATAAATAGCTCCATGCGTTTGCCTTCAAACAGCATATTCATTTTGACTGCGGATAACATCGGCCAGCCGGTGGCATAGTCCAGAATGACATCGTGCGCCTTGCCGGTGATACGGAAGATGCCTTTGCGATTATCAACAAAGGGGAAGTCGGCTAGTTTGCCTTTTAGCACCATGCGCACATCTTCCGCTTGGCCGTCTAATACCGAGGTATCAATCCAGTCCAATACTTCTTTGCTCAGGATATAAGGCAGATACAATTTGCTGAACTTCACGTCGGCATGCGGGAAATTACTAGTTAAATCAAATGCCGCGCCATTGCGTTCATCGTAATTGATATAACCCTCTACCTCGCCGGCAGTGTGTGGGGTGCCAAGTTCTAGCTTGCTGAGATGCACATTAAATTTATCTTGCTCATGGCGCCAAACCACCTTGCCGCGTAAATAATCTACCGGCAAGCCATAACGCAATACTTGTTTCATATACAGCGTGATATGTTGGCTATTCAGTTGCAATACACCGCTTTTCTCATTCATGCTGATATTGCCTGTTAGATGTTGAAAGCCCGGCACATCGAATTGCTCTATAGGTTCTAGGCCTAAATCAGAAAAGTCGGTTTTCAGCGCGTAATGCTCTATGCTTTGCGGCGTATTGCGCCATTCCAGATATAAATTGCTGAGCTTACCAACTGGGCTGGCTTGTTTAATTTGATTGGCCAATTGCTCGTCTATAGGCAGATAGGGGATTAGCTTATCGACAGTTTCTAATTGAAATTCATCTAGGCTTAATTTGCCCTGATAATAAGCTTGTTGATTTTTTTGGCTTTGCAGCAGGCTGAAATAGCCTTTTTTCATATTCAATTGTTCTGGGGTGAGCAATTGCAAATTGCTAGCCTCTATCCATTGGCCATTGCGACGTTGCTCCCACAGCAGCTTGCCAGCTAGCCGATTTAATTGCGTGGGTTGGGACTGATAGGGCAGTTGTGCGCTTAATTGCTGAATATCCACTTGACCAGCCACGCGCTCTATCGCCGCGTCATCAAAGCTCAGCCAGACGCGACTATCACCAAAGCCGGCATGTATCATCAGCGGCAAATCTATCCATTGCTTGATTTCACTTAACTCGGCTTGCTGAATATCCGCATACAGCTTGCCATGCCAGTGTTGCCAATCGCTTACTTTGCGGCCAAACAGATTGCCGCGTATATCTATCATTTGTTCGCTGACTGCCGAGGGCAAGGCTTTTAAAGCAAAACGATGGTGGCCACGCAGACTATCCCAAGCTGGGTTTTCAATTTTTAAATTAAGTTGCGTTAAACGAATTTCTGGCGCTTGACGCAAAGCGTCCTGCCAAATGACATCGGCGTCTATCACCAAGATTTCATTTTGTCTTAGTAGCCAATTGGGAAAGGCATCTTGGCTAGGGCCGCTGAGGGATATGCCGGCGATAAAAATTTGCCCATCTGCTTCACGGCGGATATTTAATTCCGGTTGATAGATGATTAACTTACCAAGACGGGGTTCTAGCAATGG
The DNA here is from genome assembly GCA_964398195.1 of uncultured Methylophilaceae bacterium. Lineage (GTDB taxonomy): Bacteria > Pseudomonadota > Gammaproteobacteria > Burkholderiales > Methylophilaceae > RFPI01. The sequence goes on from CAYNLW010000012.1 coordinate 20,728, forward strand.
AATAGACCACCAAGAGAGCGTGCTATCAATTTGTTTTAAGGACAGGGCGACGCGATTTTGTTGGTCGTAGATATCTACTTGGGAGAGCCGTATGGAGGGATTCAGGCCTTGCCAACTGGCTTGGATACTGCCGATTTCCACTTTTTGCCCTAGCGTTTGGCTGATGGCTTGCACAATATCGGCTTGGTATTGCGCGATATTGGGCAGAATAAAGTAGCGCAAAGCGATGATGCTGACAGACATCACCAGCAACATGGCTGCCAAGGCAATCAAGCTAAATCGATATAGCCAGATAAAATATTTTTTCAGCATTTCTCAGCGGGTGCTTTCGTTATTGCGCGCAAACCAAACAAGCCAGCATTTTACTATAGCCAGCAGGCATAGTCAGATACTAATGCAGGCCAGCTTAAATTTAGCCCAGACCGTGATTGATGAGGGGCTATTGCTTAGGCCAGCGCATAGGTGCATTAGTTGCATGGGGACAAGACTAATATATGCGCCATCTTGTTTTGCCCTTAAGCATGCGCGATTTGCTAAAATAGCGCGTTTTTTAAGCGCGCATATGCCGCTTAGCTATTTTATTTACTCGTCAGTTTTTATTTGCTCACTAGAAAGCCCACCATGTCAGACGCACCGAATACCGAATTTTCTTATGCCAAACGGCTTAGCCTGATGCACGCCTTGTTGCTCACCGAGTTGCGTAGGCCGCAAGACCCGCCACCTAGCGCCAATCTACAGGACTATCCAGCGCTAGATGCGGCCAGCTATATCGCTTGTTTTATTACTTTCCAAGCGATACGCGCAGCAGGTCGTTCGCCAGCAGAGGAGAGGCTAGACCAGTTTGAAATGTTGAGCGTGTATCAGGTCTATGCCTTGCTCAGCTATGCATTTCTCGCCATGCCCTTAGAGCAGCAGCGCATTGCACCGGATTTGGAGCAGCAACAATATGTGATAGGCAAAACGCTGTTTGCTGAATTAAGCGATGAAGAGTTGGTCGATGTGATTGATAGCGGGCAGCGTAAATTTAATTTAATCAGCCAAGCCGACGCTGAGCACTGGCAACAATATCGTCAAGATTTAGAAAAAGCGGTGATCGCCTTGGTGGTGGCTTCGACTGATGATGAAACACCGTATAACAAAGAGGAGTTATACCCGGTATTTGCCACGCTATTGGGAATGTTATGTGAGGCGTTTAGCTAGCTAGGTTGCGTTCAGATAGTCGCAGCTTAGGCTAGCCTAATATCAGGCAATCTCGCGCGTTTCTAAAAAGCTAATCTCAGGAAAACGCTCTTGCGCCATTTGCAGATTAACGCGGTTGGGCGCCAGATAGACATAATCACCTGCGCCGTCCATGGCCACATTAAAGCCATATTTATCAGCGATGGCGGATAAATCGGCAGCGCTGCCGCGCAACCAGCGGGCGGTGGCGCAATCGTAAGGCTCAAATATCACATCTACGCCGTATTCATGCTGTAAGCGGTGCGCCACCACATCAAACTGCAAAGTCCCCACGGCGCCCAAAATCATATCGTTGCTTAACAGCGGCCTAAATAGCTGTGAGGCGCCTTCTTCTGCCAGTTGTTGCAGGCCTTTTTGTAGCTGTTTCATCTTGAGCGGGTTTTGCAGACGCGCGCGGCGGAAATGTTCAGGTGCGAAACAAGGAATGCCGATAAATTTCAGCTCCTCGCCCTCGCTAAAAGTGTCGCCTAATTTCACAGTGCCATGATTGGGAATGCCGATAATATCGCCTGAGTAGGCCTCGTCCGTGGTGCTGCGGTCTTGCGCCATAAAGGTAATGGCGTTATTCACTGCCAATAGCTTACCGCTAGCCACTTGTTTGATTTTCATGCCGCGTTCAAAACGTCCCGAACAGACTCTTAAAAAGGCGATACGGTCGCGGTGTTTGGGGTCCATATTGGCTTGAATCTTAAATACAAAGCCAGAAAATTTGCCCTCGTCCGCCTCCACTTGGCGGCTGGCGGTGGCTCTGGAAAGCGGCGCGGGGGATAGCTCCACCACCGCGTCCAACAGCGATTGCACACCGAAATTATTAATCGCCGAGCCAAAGAACACCGGCGTCTGTTTGCCTTGTAAATAGCTGTCTTGCGAAAATTGATGTGAGGCACCACGCACCAACTCAATATCCATGCGCAATTCATCTGCTTGGCTAGCCAGCAACTCATCCACTCTTGGGTTATCCAAGCCTTGGATAATCTCGGCGGTGCCTTTTTCTGCGCGTGGGTCAAAAAATACGATTTGGTCTAGATACAGGTGATACACGCCACGGAAACTTTTGCCCATGCCTATAGGCCAAGTCATAGGCGCGCATTGCATCCCTAGGGTAGATTCGATCTCGTCCAATAATTCAATCGGCGAGCGGCTTTCGCGGTCTAGCTTATTGATAAAGGTAATAATCGGTGTATCGCGCATACGACACACATTCAGCAATTTAATAGTTTGCGCCTCTACGCCATTCACAGCATCAATCACCATCACCGCAGAATCGACCGCAGTCAGCGTGCGATAAGTGTCTTCAGAAAAGTCATCGTGGCCGGGGGTGTCGAGCAGATTAATCATATGCTCGCGATAGGGGAATTGCATGACTGAGGAAGTCACCGAAATGCCGCGTTGTTTCTCCAGTTCCATCCAGTCCGAAGTAGCATGGCGCGCTGCTTTACGACCGCGCACTTCACCTGCCACCTGAATCGCGCCGCCAAACCATAATAGCTTTTCGGTCAGCGTGGTTTTGCCTGCGTCGGGGTGGGAAATAATGGCGAAAGTGCGTCTGCGTTGGATTTCGCGCTGAAAGTCTTTGGATATGCTCATGCTGGTGGGTGAAAAATAAAAGCCGGCATTCTACAGGAATTTGGCTGGGGTAAAGGCAATTGCGCTGAACAGTTTAGGCTAAGGTCTGACCGCTTAACGCATCTGCCATGCAGTTTAGATACTAGAAGCGCTGGTCAGATTGGCATCAAACGCCTGCCATTGCCTATCTACCAAGGCTTGTAAAGGACGGAAGTTCTTTTTGTAAACCATTTTCGGGCTGCCGGCTATCCAATAACCTAAATACAAATACGGCAGTTGCAAGCGCAAACACCAATCAATTAGCCATAACACCGCATAAGTGCCATAGCTGGCATGGTGATCGTCGGGGTCGTAAAAGGTATATACCGCAGATAAGCCGTCCTGCACCTGATCCACCACGCTGACCATCTTGCATACGCCATCTAGGCTAAACTCAATTAGATAAGAATCGACATTGCTTTGCACCAAGAACTGACGATATTGCTCAGTGGTATCTTGATCGCCTTCCGAGGGGTGGCGCGCCGCTTGATAGCGCAGGTATAAATCAAAATGTTGCTCATCAAAATGCAAAGGCAATACTTGCACAGTTAAATTCGCATGTTTCTTAAGCGCTCTTTGTTGGCTGCGGCTGGCATGAAATTGTTGCACCGGAATACGCACCGGCACACAAGCGTCGCATTGCTCGCAATACGGCCGGTAAACATATTGCCCACTGCGTCTAAAGCCTTGCGCGATCAGATGGCTATAAGCTTGCGCGTCGATTAAATGTTGTGGCGTGGCAATCAGCGATTGCGCCCGTTGCTGCGCCAGATAGCCACAGGAATAGGGCGAAGTGACATAAAACTGTATCTTTTGTATAGGCACATCATGCGGCGCAGTCATAGCATTTCTCTTTCAATGCAGTTGCTTAAAATACCCCAATTAAATCCACACAACTAAATCCAAATCAGCATAGCCGCTGCCATCGCCACCATTAACAAATCTTCTACGATGGTGATAAACGACATAGGCAGATTAAACACAGCGCCCAAACAAGCGCAGCGGATTTTTTGTTTATTCAGCACAGAACGAATGACCCCCAAGCTAGAAAAGCCCATCACCACTAGCGTTAGCCAATTCACAGCGTGCATTTGCCAGCCAGTTAAATAGGCCAAACCCAAGCCCAGCTCAATAAACGGATAAACATAACCATAGCTTTTAACCCGCATAGCCAACAAGTCATACATAGCGTAACTATTGGCAAAGCTGGCGATATCCAACATTTTAAAAAAGGAAAATACTAGAAAAAACATGGCCATAAAATGCTGCATCCACAGCATCCCATCAAAGTTTGCTTGGTTGATTTGGCTTAGGCTAGTGGTCAATACAATATAGCCAAATACAATCAGCAAAGGGCGGTAAGTGGCCAGCCAACTGCGGGTGGCGCCATCGCTAGGCGCATCGTTGCTGGGCATCAGCTGATATTGGCCGGCTTGTTGCAAGGCGAGATTTAGTTGTGACAAAGATAATGCAGTTGGCGCGCCCATCAATCGCACTTCTGGCGGTTGTAGCGTGACCTGCACTTGCGGGGCAAACGGGCTGAGCGCAATACGCACTTTATTGACACAGCTTTGGCAGTGCATGCCGGTAATGCGATAGCGTTGTATGGTCATAGGCTGCTCCTTGCTCGTTTGTGCCAATATTGCTTGCCATTATAGAGTAAGCCAGCAGCTAAAAGTTTTCTCAAGTTAAGCCTAGTCTTGGGTTAAAATATCGCGTTTCCGTGCTGGCGACCTTGGCCTGTTTTTATGGGCAAGATGATTAGATGGGCACGGAATTTTTATTGGTCTTCTTTTTTAATTCATCAGATAGCTTTCATGATTAGTATTCGCGGCGGCTCAGCACTCTCAGCATTTAGACTAGAAAAAATTCGCCTAGCATTGCAAAGCGCAATCGCTGATTTGCACCATGTGCAGGCGGAGTTTTGGCATTTTGTTTGGCATCAGCCAGATTACACAGCGCAACAACTGGATACCCTGCATAGCATCTTGCGCTATGGGCCTAATGTGCCTAATGAGGAGCCGCAGGGCGAGTTGTTTTTGGTGCTGCCTCGCTTTGGCACTATTTCCCCTTGGTCATCACGCGCTACCGATATCGCGCAGCATTGCGGTCTAGACAATACCCTGCGTATCGAGCGTGGGGTGGCGTATTACCTCGCCAAACAAGATGGCCAGCCGTTGACTGAGCAACAGCGCAAACAAGTGCAGGCGTTGATTTGCGACCGCATGACAGAAACCGTGGTGTATCAATTTGAACAAGCGCAGGCTTTATATCACCAAGGCCAGCCTAAGCCGCTGAGCAGCGTAGATATTTTGCAAGGTGGCAAAGCCGCTTTAGAACAAGCTAATCAAGCCTTGGGTTTAGCCTTGTCGCCTGACGAGGTGGATTATTTATTGGAAAACTTTAGTCGCTTACAACGCAATCCCACTGATGTGGAATTGATGATGTTTGCGCAAGCCAATTCCGAGCATTGCCGGCATAAAATTTTTAATGCCGATTGGCGCATAGATGGCGTAGCGCAAGCGAAGTCTTTGTTTGCCATGATACGCAATACCCATCAACTGCACCCTGAGCATACCGTGGTGGCCTATGTCGATAATGCTTCTATTGTGGAAAGCGCCAGCAGCAGCATGCAACGCTTTTATCCAGATGCGCACGGCGCTTATCGCTATGTGCAAGAAGCCGCGCACTATTTGATGAAAGTAGAAACGCATAATCACCCCACTGCCATTTCCCCCTTTGCTGGCGCCGCTACCGGCGCGGGCGGTGAGATACGCGATGAAGGGGCAACCGGCATAGGCTCTAAACCCAAAGCCGGTTTGACTGGTTTCTCGGTGTCTAATTTACGCTTGCCAGAGCTGCCACAGCCTTGGGAAGTGGACTATGGCAAACCCTCGCGCATCGCCTCGGCGTATCAAATTATGATAGACGGCCCATTAGGGGGCGCAGCCTATAACAATGAATTTGGTCGCCCCAATATCAACGGCTATTTCCGTACTTTTGAGTTGGCAGTAGGCGAGCAAGTGCGCGGTTATCACAAGCCGATTATGTTGGCCGGCGGGGTGGGTAATATCAGCGCCAGCCATGCAAAAAAACGCGCTATTCCAGCCGGGGCTTATCTGATTCAATTAGGCGGTCCCGCCATGCTGATCGGCTTGGGTGGCGGTGCGGCGTCTAGTATGGATACTGGCTCGAATGCGGAAAACCTAGATTTTGATTCTGTGCAACGCGGTAACCCAGAGCTGCAAAGACGTGCGCAAGAGGTGATAGACCGCTGTTGGCAGTTGGGGCAAGACAACCCGATTTTAAGTATTCATGATGTAGGCGCAGGCGGTATTTCCAATGCTTTCCCTGAGTTGGTCAATGATGCTGGCGTCGGCGCTAAATTTGAATTGCGTGCGGTGCATAACGAAGAACTGAGTATGTCGCCACGCGAGTTATGGAGCAATGAAGCGCAAGAGCGTTATGTGCTGGCGATTCATCAAGCCGATTTGCCACGCTTTGATGCGATTTGTCAGCGCGAGCGTTGTCCTTATGCAGTGGTCGGTGAGGCGCAACAGGAGCGTCATCTGACTGTGCACGACGCACACTTTGATAATTTGCCGGTGGATATGGAATTATCGGTATTGCTAGGCAAGCCACCGAAAATGTTGCGCGATGTGCAAAGGCAAAAACGCCAGCTAGTGCCTGCACAATTACAAACTATCTCCTTGCAAGAAGCGGTGCGCCGTGTATTGCAACTGCCTAGCGTGGCAGATAAAAGCTTTTTAATCACCATAGGCGATAGAAGCGTGACCGGCATGGTGGCGCGTGACCAAATGGTCGGTCCTTGGCAAGTGCCAGTAGCTGATGTAGCAGTCACTATGGATAGCTATTTAGCCTATCACGGCGTGGCCTTTGCTATAGGCGAAAAAGCCCCGCTAGCCTTAATCGATGGGCCTGCCTCTGGGCGCATGGCGATAGGCGAGGCGCTGACCAATTTAGCCGCTTGTGCTATCCAAGATTTAAGTGCAGTCAAACTTTCCGCCAACTGGATGGCGCCAGCCGGCCACCCAGGTGAAGACGCAGATCTGTATGACACCGTGCGTGCCGTCGGCATGGAGCTTTGCCCAGCGCTGGGCATCAGTATTCCGGTGGGCAAAGATTCTATGTCCATGAAAACCGTGTGGCGCGATGGTCAACAAGAAAAAGCTGTGACCGCTCCTATTTCTTTGGTGGTGACCGCTTTTGCCGGCGTGCCCGATGTGCGCCATACCCTGACCCCACAGCTGCGCCGAGAGTTAAGCGATAGCCAGTTAATCTTGATTGATTTGGGTGCTGGTAAAAATCGCTTAGGCGCCTCTGCGCTATTACAGGTCTATCAGCAACTCGGTCATCAAGCCCCAGATCTGGACGATGTGGCGCGGTTTAAACAGTTTTTCCAGCATATTCAGCAACTCAATCGCGACGGTAAATTGCTGGCCTATCACGACCGTAGTGATGGCGGATTGATCACCACCTTGGCAGAAATGGCGTTTGCCGGTCGCAGTGGCTTGCATATCGATTTAAGCAGCTTAATTGGTGATGATTTATCCGTGCTATTTAACGAGGAGCTAGGCGCCGTGATTCAAGTGGCTGCCCAGCATGCCGATGCGGTGTATCAGCAACTCGCCCAAGCGCTGCCGGATTGTGTGCATCGTATCGGTAGCGTGAATGCGCAACATCGCATCGTCATTCAACGCGATGGCCAAACGCTGATTGATGCCAGTCGTGTCGATTGGCACCGCGATTGGTCAGCCACTAGCTACCATATGCAAAAGTCGCGCGACAACCCCGATTGTGCGCAACAGGAATATGACCGCATCTTGGATACCAGCGACCCTGGACTGCGCTTCCAATTGACTTATGACGCGCAACAAAATATCGCCGCGCCGTATTTAAATTTAACTCGCCCGAAAATGGCGGTATTGCGCGAGCAGGGCGTCAATGGCCATGTAGAAATGGCCGCAGCGTTTGATGCGGCAGGCTTTGCTGCGCAAGATGTGCATATGAGCGATATTATCAGCGGCCGCGTCACGCTAGACCAATTCGCTGGGCTGGTGGCTTGTGGTGGCTTCTCTTATGGCGATGTATTGGGCGCTGGCGAGGGCTGGGCTAAGTCGATTTTATTTAACCCGCGCGCCCGTGAACAATTCCAAGCCTTCTTTGCCCGCCCCGATGCGTTTGCCTTGGGCGTATGTAATGGCTGTCAGATGATGAGTAATCTGCATAGCATTATTCCCGGCGCACATTATTGGCCGCATTTTGTGGGCAATCGATCAGAACAATTTGAGGCGCGTGTATGTTTGGTCGAAGTGCAAGACTCACCCTCGCTATTTCTCACCGGCATGGCTGGCAGCGTGATGCCGATTGCGGTCGCGCATGGTGAAGGTTTTGCGGAATTTTCTGACAGTGGCGCTGTCAATGCTGTGCTATCGCAACAACTGGTGACTTTGCGCTATGTGGATAATCACGGCAAGATCACCGAGCAATACCCGTATAATCCAAATGGTTCGCCACAAGGGATTACCGGGTTAACCACACCAGATGGGCGTTTTAGTATCATGATGCCGCATCCGGAGCGTGTCTTCCGTAGCGTACAAAACTCTTGGGTGGCAGACGATATGGGAGAACATGGCGCGTGGCTAAGAATGTTTAGCAATGCACGTCATGCAATTGGCTAGTGGGGAAGCGCGTTGCGCCTGAAGAATCAACAATTTTAGCTTTATTTAACACTCAAATAATGGAGAACAGAATGCAATTTTTCAAACACTTACTGATGGCAACCGTATTGATGTGGGGCGTTCACGCTTACGCTTTAACCAGTGATGAACAAGTCGAATTTACCGATGCGATATCCACAGGGAATGTCAAAGTGGTGCAAAAATATATAGACGCTGGTGTCAATGTCAACGACAAATACTTTGCTTGGACTGCGCTGCAAATCGCGGCCAACAAAGGTCAACTTGAAGTGGTCAAAATTTTGGTAGATAAGGGCGCTGATATGAACTACCGCCACCCATTAACCAAGCTGACAGCGTTTCAATTAGCTGCTTTTGATGGCTTTGAAAATGTGGTGAGCTATTTGGCCAGCAAAGGCGCTGATATCAATTTAAAACTTAAAGGTGGCGTATCTATCGTGCGTGCCATGCGTGATACAGGCAACAAGAAAATGGAAACTCTGTTGCTTTCCTTGGGCGCTAAGGACGACGGTTGCCAAGAAGAAAAGTGTTTCTAAGCAGAAAATTTTTTTCATTTCAGCCTAAGTTAGGGTTGTCGTTGCTGACAACCCTGATTTGCGCTTCACTACAGGCCGAAGCTCAGCCTGATAGCATTTCACATACTCAGTTATTAGCCGCTTCTTGTGCCGCTTGTCATGGGCAACAGGGCAATAGTGCCGGCACTACGCCGGTATTGGCAGGGCTTGCCAGCGATTATTTTGTCAGTCGTATGCAGGCATTTCGAGATGGCAATCAAGCCGCTACAGTCATGCATCATCACGCCAAAGGATTGACGGCTGAAGAAATTCAGCAATTGGCGATATTTTTTTCTCAGCAAATTCGAACAACAAGCAAACCGCTACCACAATAAAACTAAGGAATCATCATGCAGCGTCGCGATTTTCTGAAATACAGTTTACTCGGGGGGCTAGCAAGTACACTTCCGCTCAGCGCCTGTCAGATGTTAGCCAAGCCTGAATCGGCAGCAAAATTCTCACGTAGCCAGCAAGCGAATCGCCCCAAAGTGGTGGTGGTGGGCGCGGGTTTTGCCGGCGCCACTTGTGCCAAATATATTAGTGCATGGTCGCAGGGTGGGGTGGATGTGAAAGTGATAGAGCCGAATGGGCAGTTTATCTCTTGCCCATTGAGCAATTTGGTCTTAAGTGGCAGCAAGAATATTCAACAACTGACTTTTAGCTATCGCAATTTGCAGCATGATTATCCGATTGAATGGGTGCGCGATCGGGTTGAAGCCATCGATGTGCAAAAGCGCCTTGTCAAAACCCCGCATCATCAATTCGCTTATGACAAGCTGGTGCTGGCACCGGGCATCAGCCTGATACAAGACCAGCTGCCTGGATACAGCGCTGCCTTGTCGCAACAATCTATGCCGCACGCATGGAAAGCCGGTGCGCAAACCGAGTTGTTATATAAACAAATCCAAGCCATGCCCACCGGTGGGGTATTTGTTATCAGCATACCCAAAGCGCCGTATCGCTGCCCGCCGGGACCGTATGAGCGGGTGTGTCAGGTAGCGTTTTATATGTCGCGCTTTAATCCCACCGGCAAGATTATTGTGCTAGATGCCAATCCTGAAATCGTGTCGAAAAAAGCCTTATTTACGCAAGTGTGGCAACAGTATTACCCGCAACTGATAGACTATCGCCCGAACAGCCCGTTGCAGCAGGTGGATAGCCAAATCTTAAGTGTCAGCAGTGAATTTGAAACGGTATCGGCCGATGTGTTGAATATTATTCCGCCACAAAAAGCCGGTCAGCTAGCCGCCATGGCGGGCTTGATAGACCAAAAGCAAGCCTGGGTGGAAGTGGACTTTGTAAGCTACGCCAGCCGGCGCCAAGCGGATATTCATGTGATTGGCGATGCGGTCTCGGCTAATTTACCTAAATCAGCGCATATCGCCACCTCGCAAGCTAGAGTCTGTGCGGCCGCCATCGTGGCGCTATTGCAAAATCAAGCCCCCGATGCACAGCCGGTGTTTGCCAATACTTGTTACAGCTTTATCGATGATCAGCGCGCTATGCATGTGGCGCACGTGTATCGCTATGATGAAGCCAAAAAAATCATGCAAGCGGCCGAAGGCGGTGGCGTCTCTGCCGCGCCCAGCAAGTTAGAGGGCGATTATGCCTATGCTTGGGCAAACAATATTTGGGCTGATGTGTTGGTGTAATGGGCATCAGCTGAGGCAGTTTCTGCTTCACGCTGTTGGCTTAAACAAGTGGCTTTAGCTTGATGAGCTAGCGAACAGTATTAAATCGTTTTTGCAGTTATTTATCGTTTTTGCAGATAGAGGAAAACCATCATGAAGACATTGATTAAAAGCAAATTGCTGTTAAACGCACTTGCCCTGCTAATGCTTAGCCTTAACAGCTTATCCCAAGCGCAAGCGGAGAATGTGGTGAAGTTGGCGGTGCATATTCAATCGCAAGAGTACTTGCACCCCGTACGCATCTGGAACTTTACCGAGGGCTTGTGGATAGATCAGGGCACGCATGTGGAAAACGCCGCTAAACAGGTCTATAGCCAGCTAGGCGAAAAGGGCTATGCCATGTGCGATAGCAAAATTGATGCAGCGAATTTATTGGTATGGCTAAGACCCAACCTGCATTTTAATCCGCAAGTGAATACCTTCTTTGGCAAGGTCAGCGGCTATTTTTATACCGCCGATGGCAAGCCTTTAGTTAAGCTCAATGGCGAGGCAAGATTGGTAGGCCGTATGTTGGGCGAGCAGACCAATGTGTTGGTAGCCCAGTTATATCAACAAGCGGTGCAAGATTTATATCAACAAATGCAAAAAAACCAGATTTTGAACGATTATTTAAATGGCAAAATTAAAGGCATGGTGACCCTAAACCCATGTGCTACCGCAGAGTTTTTGCCAGTGTCAAAATTTAGATTTACCAGTTTCCAATAACTTTATACGGAGTTTGATATGCAGCCATTAAAACATTGCCTTACCTTATTCACAGCCTTGCTAGCTGCTAGCCTGTCATTGCAAGCGTCAGCGCATAGCATCAATAAAATTTCCGGACTCAAGATGCCTGAGTCTGTGGTGGTCGCTAAAGATGGCCGAGTGTTTATCTCGGAAATCGGTGAGTTTGGTAAAGATGGCGATGGGCAAATCAGCGTGCTGGGCAAAGATGGCAAGTTGCAAGTGTTTAGCAGCGGCCTAGACGATCCCAAAGGCCTAGCTATCATAGGCAAGGATTTGTATGTGGCAGATAAACAGCGCGTGATCAAGATCAACCCAGCCGGGCAAAGCAAGGTGTTTGCCGATGCCACAGCGTTTCCTAAAACACCGCAGTTTTTAAATGATTTAGAAGCAGACGCACAAGGCAATTTATATGTCAGCGACAGCGGCGATTTAAAAGGCGCTGGTGGGGCGGTGTATAAAATTGACCGCACAGGCAAAGTCAGCACGCTGATAGACGGCACACAAGACCCGCGCATCGCTGCGCCCAATGGCTTATTGATGGGCAGAACCGCCAACTGCATCATGATTGTCGATTTTGCCAGCGGCGTGCTGTATCGCTATGACAGCAAAAAAGCGCAACTGACTGAAGAAGCGCAAGGCTTCGGCGGCGGCGACGGCATAGTACAAACCAAACAAGGGGTGTACTACATCAGCGACTGGAAAGGCGGCAAAGTATTTAAAGTCGATTTAAAAAACCGCCCCGCTAAAACCGAGCTATATCACGACGGCTTCACCGCCGCCGCCGATATCGCCCTCTCCGCAGACGGCAAGACCTTGTATGTGCCAGATATGAAAGCCGGTGAATTAGTCATCATGGCGGTGCATTAAAGCGCCAAAAGCGCTCATTCAGCGCGAAAAAAAAGAGCCTCGGGCCAAAAGTATTAGAAATGCCCGAGGCTTGAGGTCAGCAAGGGAAGGAGCTGTTACATCCACGTCACTCAATCAGCGTCAATTTCGACGCTGATTAAATGACGGTGGAACCTTGCTGAATAATCAACTGCGCGTTACCAGTAGTACTGTTCCAAATATCATAAGTAATCGTCCCATTCAGCACCGTGCCGACCAAGGTCCAACCAGCAGTGCCAGAGCCATCAGACAAATCCACTATGTCATTGGCACCACGATTAATCACCACCTGATGTTTAGCCACCAGCGTGCCTAGAGCGCTACTAGTCCAGCCGTTGCTAGTCTTGAATACATTCATCTCACTCATATCCATGACATCTCTTAAGCTGATGGTCAGCGTGTTGGCAGCGGTGTCTGTGGCTAGGTCGATTCTTTCTATGCTGCTGATGCGGCTGCCGATTTGCGGGTTGCCCAAAGCGATTTGTTTAATCAGCGTTAAATTTAAATTTGCCCCGCCTGTGACCGCCAAGGTGTCTATACCGGCACCGCCATCTACGCGCGCTAATTGATATCGATTAAATCCTGCGGGATCAGCAGTCACTAGCGCGCCAGCTTGCAAGCGGCTGATATTATCGGCATTAATGGTCAGCACATCGTTGCCCGCACCGCCCAGCAAGACGTCTGTTCCGCCACCGCCAGATAAACTGTCATTGCCGGCAGCGCCAAGGATAACTTCGCTAGCGCTGGTGCCGCTGAAGCTATCAGCAAGTGAAGTTGGGACATTGGCATAGACCACTATGCTTCTAGCATCAGCCGTCATGGCAGACAAATTAACTGGACTGGTATCAGTCTTACCAAATACCACATACTGAACTGAGTTAATTTTTTGAACCAGTTGTTGAGAGAGGATAGACTCATCAA
>CAYNLW010000013.1:0-30321 GCA_964398195.1 uncultured Methylophilaceae bacterium
CTGGGCAACAAGTGCAATGGATTAAAGTCACTAGCCTAGATCAATTGCATCAAACTATCGCGCAACATCCTGATAAATTAGTCATGCTGGATTTCTATGCTGATTGGTGTGTTTCCTGCAAGGAAATGGAAAAATATACTTTTAGCGATGGCAAGGTTGCTAAGCAATTACAACAACTGCTGTTAATTCAAGCCGATGTCACGGACAATACAGCGGCGCAAGTTAAGTTATTGCAACACTTCAAGCTATTTGGACCGCCTGCGGTTATCTTTTTAAATAGCAAAGCGCAAGAAATTGCCAATAGTCGTATTATTGGCTTCGAAAATGCAGCTATATTCGCTCAACATGTAGATAAAGTTATAAAAACTGGAGAATCAGAGTGTCAAATCAGCGTATCTTGCTAGCCATTATTGCTTTAATTATCGTATTACCTTTTGTATTGGCCTCTTGTAGCAAAAAGCTGAGTGCTGATGCGCTGCAACAAACTCAATTTAAAGATTTAGCCGGCGAGCCTTTTCAACTGGCTTTTCAGCAAAAATACTTGCTGATTAATTTCTGGGCGACTTGGTGCTTGCCCTGTGTGGAAGAGCTGCCAGAGCTTTCCGCCTTGCACGATGAGCTGCAAAATCCACAGCTAGAATTTGCCGGTATTTCGATAGACGATAGCGAAAAAACCAAAAAGTTTTTTGTCGCGAATGAGCTGACCTCATTTAAAATATTGACCAGCGAATCCGATACCATGGCGCTATCAGAGCAATTAGGCAATGATAAAAGCGTGGTGCCTTACACCATAGTCGTGGATCCTCAAGGCAACATCATTAAAAAGATTTTTGGGCGCGTTGATATCGCCCAATTAAAGTCTTTTTTAACAAGCCTGCCGGCGGATTCAGCCAAATAAGCGGCTCGTATAAATAGTCTTATATTTTCTTCATTCTGAACAAAATCGAATATTTTCAGTAAAAATAAGCGCATTTGCGTTAAAATAGACGCTAATTACAGCAAAATACTTTTTTAATCTTGCTCGATTAGGTATTCATTACAGAATGAACGCAACATCACAAAAGTCTATTTTGGTCATCCATGGTCCCAACCTGAATTTATTGGGAGGACGTGAGCCTAACCACTATGGCACCATGACTTTAGACGATATCAATCACCAGCTCAGTCAACGCGCTGAACAAGCTGGTATTAGCTTAAGCAGTTTCCAAAGCAATGCCGAAGTGGAATTAATCAACCAGATTCAATCCGCTAAAGGCCACATCGATTTTATTTTGATTAATCCTGCTGCATACACACATACTTCGATCGCCATGCGTGATGCTTTAAGTGCAGTCAAAATTCCATTTATAGAAATTCATCTTTCTAATATCTACGCTAGAGAACACTTTAGACATCAATCCTATTTTTCTGATATCGCCATAGGCGTGATTAGCGGATTAGGTGCGCATGGCTATTTGCTAGCGCTGGATTATGCGATTTCGCAATTACAGCAACATCAAGCTTAAGTGCTTAGTTTATAAGGGGTAAGAGATGGACTTAAGAAAACTAAAAAAACTGATAGATTTGGTTGAAGAATCCGGTATCTCGGAACTAGAACTCACTGAAGGTGAGGAAAAGGTGAGAATTAGCCGACAATTGCAGGCAACTGCAGCTAACGTGCAGTATATTTCCGCGCCAACGATGGCTGCTGCACCCGCCGCCGCAAGCGCAGCACCTGCGGCTGAGGTAGCACCTGCCGTCGCACCGAATGTTGAAGGACATGAAGTGAAATCGCCTATGGTGGGCACTTTGTATCGCTCTCCTTCGCCAGACGCTAAGCCGTTTGTTGAGGTTGGCTCTAGCGTGGCAGTAGGGGATACTTTGTGCATTATCGAAGCGATGAAATTACTCAATGAAATTGAAGCTGATAAAGCTGGCGTGATCAAAGCGATATTGGTGGAAAACGGTCAACCTGTTGAATACGGTGAGCCTCTGTTTATTATCGGCTAAGGAAACAACATGTTTGACAAAATTTTGATTGCCAACCGAGGTGAAATTGCCCTTAGAGTGCAACGCGCCTGTCGCGAGATGGGCATTAGAACAGTGGCTGTGCATTCCGAAGCGGATCGCGATGCTAAATATGTAAAGCTGGCAGATGAGTCTGTGTGTATTGGCCCAGCGCCGTCCAATCAGAGTTATTTAAATATTCCTGCGGTGATTAGTGCTGCTGAAGTGACTGATGCTGAAGCGATACACCCAGGCTATGGATTTTTATCTGAGAATGCCGACTTTGCTGAGCGCGTTGAGCAAAGTGGTTTTGTGTTTATCGGCCCTAAAGCCGACACCATACGCCTGATGGGCGACAAGGTAAGTGCCAAAGATGCCATGAAAAAAGCGGGTGTGCCTTGTGTGCCTGGTTCAGAGGGCGCCTTACCAGATGACCCGCAACAGATTATTAAAATCGCCAAACAAATCGGTTATCCCGTGATTATTAAAGCCGCCGGCGGTGGTGGTGGTCGCGGTATGCGAGTAGTACATACGGAAGCGGCGCTGGTCGCCTCAGTGAATATGACCAAAGCCGAAGCGCAAGCCGCTTTTGGCAATCCTATGGTGTATATGGAAAAGTTTCTTGAGCACCCCCGCCATATCGAGATTCAAGTGTTGTCCGACCAGCACGGTAATGCGGTGTATTTAGGCGAACGCGATTGCTCTATGCAGCGCCGCCACCAAAAAGTGCTTGAAGAAGCCCCTGCACCAGGTTTGTCGCCACGTTTGCGCGACAAGATAGGTCAGCGTTGTGCCGATGCATGTAAGCGCATAGGTTATCGTGGCGCTGGGACTTTTGAATTTCTCTATGAAAATAATGAATTTTATTTTATTGAGATGAATACCCGCGTGCAGGTGGAACACCCTGTGACCGAAATGATTACTGGCATTGATATTGTGCAAGAGCAGATACGCATTGCCTATGGCGAAAAGCTGGGTTACAAGCAAAAAGATATACAACTCAAAGGGCATGCGATCGAATGCCGTATCAATGCCGAGGATCCTTATACCTTTGTTCCTTCCCCCGGTCGTATTTCTACCTTCCATATGCCGGGTGGCCCTGGTATCCGCGTTGACACGCATGCCTATCAGAACTACCTAGTGCCACCTCATTATGACTCTATGATAGGCAAGCTGATTGCCTATGGTGATACGCGCGAGCAGGCCATTGCAAAAATGAATATTGCGCTATCTGAGATGATTATTGAGGGCATTAAAACCAATGTTGCTTTACACAAAGATTTGATGAACGATGCTGCCTTTCAACATGGCGGCACCAGCATTCACTATCTAGAGAGTAAACTAGGTATCACCAAATAGCCATGTCATGGCTAGCGCTAAATATCGCGGCGGATAACCGCATTACCGAGGCACTCAGTGATTTTTTGTTAGAACTGGGTGCCTTATCTGTTTCTATCCTTGATGCTGACGCTGAACAAGCCGACGAAACACCGATTTTTGGCGAGCCGAATATGCCGCCACCGGGGTTTTGGAAAAAAAATATCGTCAATGCCTTATTCAATGGCGAGACAGACCCCGCCGCAATCGCCGCCGCTGTGCAAGCTGAGTTTCATCTTGCTGCACTGGATTACCAAGTGGAAAGCGTGGCTGAACAAGATTGGGTGCGGCTCACACAAGCGCAATTTGAACCGATTAAGATTCTTGACGATTTATGGATAGTGCCTAGTTGGCATGAAATTAGTCAGCCACAGGCTATCAATATTCGATTAGACCCCGGTCTGGCCTTTGGCACCGGCAGTCATCCCACCACTTATCTATGTCTAAAATGGTTAAAACAAGTGGTGCAAGCTCAGCACAGGGTGATTGATTATGGTTGTGGCTCGGGGATTTTGGCTATCGCTGCCAAAAAGCTAGGCGCTCAACAAGTAATCGCAGTGGATATCGACGACAACGCGATTCAAGCCAGTCAATTTAACGCGCAAGAAAACCAAGTCGATATTCAATTATTTAATGCACAAGCGTTTAACAGCCAGCTTGCTGCAGATATCGTGGTTGCCAATATTCTCTCCAGCGCTTTAGTGGTGCTGGCGCCAGCTTTGGCTCAGTTATGCGCCCAGGGCGGTCAAATCGCCTTATCTGGCATCTTGCAAGAGCAAATTGAATTGATACAACAAGCGTATCGCCCTTGGTTTGATTTAACGGCTGTTGAAGTGCACGAAGGTTGGGTTTTAATGGCCGGTCAAAAGCGTAACGACTGAGGTTTATCAGCGCGTGCTAGTCGATTAGATGGGATTGGAACATTTCTATTTGGCGTATGCTTTGCGCCACTAATTCCACCGCCTGTTCTCTAAAGAAACTTTTGCGCCAAGCTAATGCAATTTTTCTTTTTGGGCGGGGTGGCTGAAATGGAACCACTTTGGTCAGCCCATTTTGATATTTTTGACCGGTGGCGCTAACCGGCAATACAGTAATGCCCAAATTGGAGGCCACCATATTGCGTATGGTTTCCAATGAATTCCCCTGCAAAATTTCGCCTTTTCTGGTTAAGCTAGGGCAGGATTGAATAACCTGATTACTAAAACAATGGCCACTGCTTAGCAGCAACACTTTTTCTTCATCTAGTTCGCCCGCAGCAATTTCTTTACGCTTTGCCCATTCATGATCACTAGGCACTAGCACAGCAAATTCTTCTTCGTACAGCGGTTGTGTATGTACCCCGGGGATATTGAACGGCAAAGCAATAATGGCTAAATCGATGATGCCGCTCTTAAGTTGATTTTCTAAATTGGCGGTGAGGTTTTCTTCTATCAACAGCGGCATTTGCGGCGCGGTTTTGCGCAAGATAGGAATTAATTCTGGCAACAAATAGGGGCCGACTGAATAAATTACCCCCAATTTCAAGGGACCCGCTAATTGATTGCTGCCATGCTTGGCGATTTCTTTTACCCGCTCTGCTTCTTCTAACACCTTGGTGGCTTGCTCGACAACCAATTCGCCTATCCCAGTCAAACTGATTTCCTTGCGGCTGCGTTCAAACAACATTACGCCTAATTCATCTTCTAATTTTTTTACCGCCAAACTCAGCGCTGGTTGAGTGATAAAACAGGCATCGGCAGCTTTCTTAAAATTCTTAATCTTGGCCAACGCCACCACTAGGCGCAATTCATTTAGTGTCATGTTTAAACGTCAATCTCTATGGTGTGTGTGGACAAATAGATTTCTCTAAGAAAACAAACCAAGCCTGCAATCAGACTTAACATAGCGAGAATAAAAAACGGCGAAACCGTGTGGGTAGGATCAAACTTGATTTCTGAGGCTAGAAATAACACCGCAATTACGACCGCCACTAGCAGGGCTGAAATGGTGCAGAATACGATGGACCAATGCACCCAGAAAGCACGTATGGTGAGCACTTTGCGCTCTGCTAGATTGGCTTCATCAATTACCTTGCGCTGCTCTTTTAACACTCTGCCGCGATCTACGATTCTGCCAAAACGCGATATCAACACCGACAAAATGGCACCTATGCCCGTTAATAGAAATACCGGTGCAACAGCCAGTTGAATGACGTGCGCCACATTGGTGATGTTTTCTACGACCGCTTGCATGCTTTAAATATCTAAGTTAGCCACGCCCAGCGCATTGTTTTCAATAAACGCTCTTCTTGGCTCGACTTGATCACCCATCAAGGTGGTAAAAATCTCATCCGCTGAAATCACGTCATCTATTTGCACTTTAAGCAAACGACGCACTTGTGGGTCCATGGTGGTTTCCCATAACTGCTCTGGATTCATTTCACCTAAACCTTTGTAGCGCTGTATATTCAAGCCGTGCTTGGCTTCGTTTAATAACCAATCCAACGCTTGTTTGATATCTTGTACAGACTGTGCTTTTTCGCCTCTTGAGATTTTCGCACCTGCGCCTATCAAGCCGTTGATCAACTGAGCAGTCTTATTAATTTGCAGGTAATCGCCGCCGCTTAAAAAGTCCTGATCTATCACGCAGGTTTGCAAATTGCCATGTACGATTTTATTAATCTCTAGGCGATAGTTCTGCTCTTCGATATTAAACGCTACATTGATTTGAATATCGTGCTCTGGCAAATGCTGTTTGATTTGATCGGCTAGCTGTTGTGCTGATGCTTGATTAGACAAATCAATGGTGGCTATATCCAATAAAGCGCGCATCACTTGTTCGTCATAAATCGTGGAGATTCTGCGTATCACCGCTTCGCTTAACGCCATGCTTTTGATAATCGCAGCCAGTGCATCATCTGCCAGTTCTGCGCCACCGGTGCGGGTGATAAGTTTGGCGTCTTTTAAGGCCAAATTGAGTAGATATTCTTCCAACTCGTGCTGGTCCTTTAGATAACGCTCTTCTTTGCCATGCTTGACCTTGTAAAGTGGCGGTTGAGCAATATAGATATGGCCGCGCTCGACTAATTCTGTCATCTGTCTATAGAAGAAGGTCAGCAGCAGCGTACGAATGTGAGCGCCGTCAACGTCAGCGTCGGTCATGATAATAATGCGGTGATAGCGTAGCTTTTCCACATCAAAATCATCTTTGCCTATTCCTGTACCTAACGCTGTAATCAGCGTGGCGATTTCTTGTGAACCTAATAACTTATCAAAGCGTGCTTTTTCCACATTTAAAATCTTACCTTTGAGCGGCAAAATTGCTTGGTTCTTTCGATCGCGACCTTGTTTTGCTGAGCCACCCGCCGAGTCACCCTCAACTAAATAAAGCTCTGATAGGGCAGGATCTTTTTCTTGGCAATCTGCTAACTTGCCAGGCAAGCCCATGGTATCCATCACCCCTTTACGACGCGTCATTTCGCGTGCTTTACGGGCTGCATCACGCGCTCTAGCGGCATCGACAATCTTGTTACAGATGATCTTGGCATCGTTGGGGTTTTCTAATAAAAACTCGGCTAGTTTAGATGCCACAATTTCTGAAACGACTGGTTGTACTTCGCTGGAAACCAATTTATCTTTGGTTTGTGAGGAAAATTTTGGCTCTGGTACTTTGACTGACAGCACACAGGTTAAGCCCTCGCGCATATCATCACCGGTGGTTTCGATCTTGGCCTTTTTCGCTAACTCGTTTTGTTCTATGTAGTTATTCAACGTTCTAGTCATAGCAGTTCTTAAGCCAGTTAAGTGGGTGCCGCCATCGCGTTGAGGAATATTGTTGGTAAAGCACTGTACGTTCTCGGTATAGGAATCGTTCCATTGCATAGACACTTCTACGGTGATGCCGTCTTTGTCATCAGATGCATAAAAGGCCTTGGGATGCAGCACGCTTTTATTGCGGTTCATAAATTCAACAAAGCCTTTTACGCCACCTGAATAGGCAAAGTTTTCTGACTTATTGTGGCGTTGATCTATCAGTTCTATTTTGACGCCGTTATTGAGGAAAGACAGTTCTCTTAAACGCTTGGCCAAGATATCGAAACTAAACTCGATATTGCTAAAGGTCTCAGCCGATGGAAAGAAGTGCACTTCGGTGCCTTTTCTTTCCGTGCTGCCGGTTTCCGCTAGGGGTGCCACAGGCACACCGCGTCTAAATTCCATTTGATACACTTTTTGGTTACGACATATCTTTAATTTCAACCAGTCTGATAAGGCGTTTACTACGGATACCCCGACACCATGCAAGCCACCGGAAACTTTGTACGAGTTTTGGTCAAATTTGCCGCCGGCATGTAGTTCTGTCATCACGATTTCAGCCGCAGAACGCTTTACTTCATTTTTATCATCTTGCTTAATATCAGTGGGAATACCTCGGCCATTGTCTGACACGCTGACTGAGTTATCTGGGTGAATAATCACCTTGATATCATCACAGTGCCCTGCTAATGCTTCATCAATGGCGTTATCCACGACTTCAAATACCATATGGTGCAAGCCGCTGCCATCAGAGGTATCGCCGATATACATACCGGGTCTTTTTCTGACGGCATCTAAGCCTTCAAGTATGGTGATACTGGATGAATCGTAGTCTTTGTTGGCGTTTGTCATATTGGTCTACTTTTTTACTTTCGATTAAATTCGCATAGGCATGACGACATATTTATAGTCGGTATTGCCAGGAATGGTGATTAAGCAACTACTGTTGGCGTCGGCGAAGGAAAACTGCACGTTTTCTTGCTGCACATTATTTAATACATCGATCAAATACGTCACATTAAATCCTATGTCTAGGCTATCCCCTTGATAGGCAAGCTCTAATTCTTCCTCTGCGTCCTCTTGCTCGCTATTGGTACTGATCAATTTCAAATTATTTGTGCTTAACACCATGCGAATGCCGCGATACTTTTCATTGGATAAAATAGATGCGCGTTGCATGGCCAATAATACATTCAGTCTTCCTATTTCAAAGCTGTTCTGATGCCCTTGTGGAATGACTCGTGTGTAATCTGGGAATTTTCCATCAATAATTTTGGAAATTATTTTGACACTAGAAAACTCAAAACTGACTTGGTTGTTGGCAAATTCAATGGCCAGTTCTTCATCTGAATCATTGAGCAATTTAATCAGCTCAACTACGGTTTTTCTAGGCAATATCAATTCTTGATTGGCGATATCTGAGGCAATGGCGATAGAGGTAAAACTTAGTCTGTGCCCATCAGTGCCGACCAAATTTAATTTGCCCTCTTTAATTTCTAACAACAGACCATTCAAGTAATAACGAATATCTTGTTGCGCCATGGAAAATTCCACTTGTCTTAACAAAGCTTTGAATTTTCCTTGTTCGATCACAAATTTGGCTGCATTGGATTCGCTACGATTAATCAGTGGAAAGTCTGCTGATGGAAGCGCTTGTAGATTAAATTTACTTTTACCTGCCTTCACCGTCATACGCGTTTCTGTGCCGGATAAATCCAGCTCTGAGCTTTCAGGAAGGGCACGACAAATATCTAATAATTTTCTTGCTGACACCGTAATGGAAAAGTTATTCGCATTACTCGATTCAATTTGACTTGAAATTTGGATTTCAAGATCAGTGGCGGTCAGCACCAAATTATTATTTTTGGCTTCTAATAAAATATTAGAAAGGATAGGTAAAGTATGTTTACGCTCCACAATACCTGTGACTTCAGTGAGCGGTTTTAATAATGTTTCTCTAGAGATTTTTATGTTCATAATGTATTTAAACCTAAATAAAATATTTATTTAATAGTAGTAATAATAAAGCGTTTCTCTGTGTGTATCTTCAATAATATCAATAAAAACAAATTTATAAGCTCGTTAAAAGCCTATGCATAAAGCACTATTCTAATGTGCATAGATTGTGTATAACTTTTTTTCAAACGCAATTTCAGCACTTATACACTTTTTCTCCACAAGTTTTAATCACGAATCACTTGCGTCAAAATAGCGATATCTCTGGCAAGCACATGATCAGAGTTTTTCATTCCCTGAATCTCTTCACAAGCATGCATCACGGTGGTGTGATGACGATTGCCAAATGCTTCACCGATTTCTGGAAAGCTGAAATTAGTTAATTCTCTGGCTAATGCCATGGCAACTTGTCTGGGCCTAGCAAAATTGCGAGTTCGTTTCTTGCTATACATTTCCGCCACCTTGATTTTGTAATAATCCGCCACCGTCTTTTGTATATTTTCAATAGTAATCTGGCGACTTTTTACTGCGATTAAATCTTTCAGCGCTTCTTTGGCTAAATTGATATCAATTTCTGAGCCAGTGAAATTCGATATGGCAATAATTCTATTCAACGCGCCTTCTAACTCGCGTACATTGGAGCGTATTTGTTTGGCGACAAAAAAAGCGACATCTTCGCCAATTTTCACTTTTGCTTCTTGCGCTTTACGCAACAAAATCGCTACTCGCATTTCCAGTTCTGGCGGTTCTATGGCTACCGTTAATCCCCAACTAAAACGAGTTCTTAATCTATCGTCCATATCGGCGATTTCGTTAGGGTAGGTATCACAAGTGATAATAATTTGTTTCTTGTTTTCTATCAGATAGTTAAATACAAAAAAGAATTCTTCTTGCGTGCGCTGCTTTTTGGCGAAGAACTGTATATCGTCAACCAAAATTAAATCTAAAGAATGATATTTCTTTTTGAAATCGTCAAAAGTTTTATTGCCGTAAGCTTTTACTACATCTGAAACATATTTCTCAGCATGCAAATATTTAATCTTTGCATCTGCTTGATTGCTTTTCACATAATTGCCTATGGCTTGGATAAGGTGGGTTTTGCCTAACCCCACGCCACCGTAGATAAATAGTGGGTTATACGATTCCCCAGGGCGATTGGCAATTTCAAATGCGGTTGCTCTGGCTAATTGGTTGGCGCGACCGGTAATAAAGTTATCAAATTGAAATGATGGATTTAAACCATCACTATCATTATGTTTGGCAGCGCTTTTCTTGATTTCTTTTACTTTTTTGGGAGCAAGGCTGGTTTGTTCAGCGCTATCTTTGGCGACCGCTTTAGATCTATCGCTGATAATAAATTCTAAGCTACAGGGCTGGTTAAGGTATTCCTCAGCCAAAAAAGTGATTTGTTTAGAAAATTTGTCTTTAACCCATTGCATGACAAATCGATTAGGGCAATACAGGCGTATTTCGGCATCATGGATTTCGCAATCTAGCGGTTTTATCCATGTATTAAACTGTTGCTGAGAAAGTTCCTCTTGAAACCTTGTCAGGCAATTTGACCAAAATTCGTTCATAGTTAATCAATTATTTGATTTTAATAGACTTTTTAAAATTGATGCGTGTGCAGACACCCTGTATTTGAGTTGGGATTTTATCTTTTCTAAGGCAATTTATCCACAGACTTATTTATCGCGCAAAGTCAGATAGTGATTGACAGGAAGCATGAAATTCATGTCTAATTAAAGGTTTTCAAGAAAACGAATTCGGAGTAATCCATGAAACGTACATATCAACCATCAAAAGTTCGCCGCGCAAGAACCCACGGTTTCTTAGTGCGCATGAAAACACGTGGCGGCAAAGCAGTGATTGCAGCACGCAGAGCTAAAGGTCGTGCGAGATTAGCTGTTTAATTGAGCGACCAACTTAATTTTAGTGATTAGCTTAAATTAATGGCGAATTAGGCAATAGCATTGAAGTTTGCCTTTACTAAGAAATACAAACTGCTAAAAACGGATGAATTTTCATCCGTTTTTAATTTTAGAAGAACCATTTCTGGTCAATTTCTAAACCTTTCATTTATGCCCAATCAATTGACGCATGCAAGAATAGGTATTGTGGTGGCCAAAAAGAGCTTTCCAAAAGCGGTCGAGAGAAACTTGATTAAAAGACGTTTGCGGGAAATTTTTAGATTTCATCAAGCGCAAATGGCTAACCTTGATGTGGTGATTCGGCCACGTCAACAAGTTAGGGGTGTCAGTTACCAGCAGCTGGCGAAAGATTTTGTTCAGGTGTTAGCGAGAATTCGTTGATGAGAGCACTATTCAAAGCATTGATCCGACTATATCAACTGACCATCAGCCCGTTGTTGGGCCAGAATTGCAGATTCTATCCAAGCTGTTCCACATATTGTCACCAAGCATTTGACAAATATGGATTTTTTTATGCAAGTTTCAAATGTGTATGCAGAATACTAAAATGTAACCCTTTTCACCGTGGCGGTTTCGACCCTTTAGATTGAGCTTCAGATTGAGAAATTATGGATACTAAAAGACTTATATTATTCGTTGTACTTTCCTTTTCTATTCTACTAATGTGGGGTCAATGGCAAGCTGCCAAAACGCCTCCAGCACCCACAGCTCAAGCCGCAGCAAATAATTCCTCAGCGGGTACCGCCAAATCGGCGGCAGTTCCGGCTAGCTTTAACTTAGTCAAAGGTAAGCGCATTCATGTGCAGACCGACTTAATGAAGGTTGAGATTGATTTATCAGGCGGTGATATCCGTTATCTAGAGTTACTCAAACATAAAAGCGCTGACGATATTAAAAACAATTTTGTGCTATTAGACGACAGCAGTACTGACAGGGTATATACCTCGCAAACTGGATTATTGGGTGATGGTTTACCGAATCACAAAGCGCAGTTTGATGCGGAAAAAACAGAATACCAACTATCTGAGCAAGATAAACAGCTCAAAGTGGTGCTAACTTTCAAGAACGAGCAGGTAAATGTCGTTAAAACCTTTGTTTTTAATCGCAATGACTATGCTATTGATGTGCAATATGCGATTAGCAACTTAAGCGATAAGCCTATTAATCCTTGGGTTTACTATCAGATAGTGCATGATAGCCAGTCAGATCAGGGCGCCAAAATGATGCCTACATTTACTGGAGGCGCTTATTTCAGTAATGAAAGTAAATATAAAAAATTATCTTTCAAAGATATGTCCAAGACAGATTTAAATGTTAACAGCCCAGACGGCTGGGTGGGCTTGGTACAACACTATTTTGTTAGTGCTTGGATTGCGCAACAAAGCAGCCAAAATTTTTACAGCAAACAGCTAAGTGATTCTATCTATGCCATTGGTACCAAACTTAACCTAGGTGAAATCGCTCCGGCACAAACTAAACAAACGACGGCTAAGTTTTATTCAGGCCCGCAGTCGCATGATGAACTAGTGAAAACCGCGCCAGGCTTGGAATTCACAGTTGATTATGGATGGCTGACCTTTATTGCTTCACCGCTATTTAAGTTGCTTTCATTGATTAATGATTTTGTAGGCAATTGGGGCGTCGCCATTATCATCCTGACTATCTTAATCAAAATGTTGTTTTACCCATTATCTGCAGCTGGCTATCGCAATATGGCGCAAATGCGTGAATTGGCGCCGCGCTTGCAGAGCATGAAGGAAAAGTTTGGCGATGATAAACAAAAAATGCATCAAGCCATGATGGAGTTATACAAAACCGAGAAAATCAATCCGTTTGGCGGTTGTATGCCTATTCTGATTCAAATCCCAGTATTTATTTCGCTATATTGGATGTTATTGGGCAGCGTTGAAATGCGCCATGCGCCGTTTATGTTGTGGATACAAGATTTGTCCGCACCAGATCCGTATTGGATTTTGCCTATATTGATGGCGATTAGTATGTTTGTTCAAACCAAACTCAACCCTAAACCCACTGATCCATTGCAGGCTAAGATGATGATGTTTATGCCTATTGTGTTCAGCGTATTTTTCTTCTTCTTCCCAGCAGGTTTGGTGTTGTACTGGTTGGTAAATAATATTCTTTCTATCGTGCAACAGGCGCAAATCAATCGTAGTATCCATGCGCGAGCTCTGGCCAAGAAAAAAGGAAATGTCAGCCGTTAATACCGACAGCGATACCATTGCGGCTATCGCTACTGCCTCTGGCGTCGCCAGTATCGGCGTTATTCGTGTGTCTGGCGCACAAGCCAAAGCCATTGCACAAGCCATTCTAGGGCAAGAAATCCAAGCGCGAATCGCTTATTACTTGCCATTTTTTGATAGCGATCACTCGGTAATAGACCGAGGCATCGCTATTTTTTTTGCTGGACCCAATTCCTATACCGGTGAAGATGTGCTGGAACTGCAAGCGCATGGTGGCAGTGTGATTTTGCAGATGTTATTGGCTAGATGCTTAGCAGCTGGCGCTAGACCAGCCTTGCCTGGGGAATTTACCAAACGCGCTTTTTTAAACGGTAAGCTAGATTTAGCCCAGGCCGAGGCGGTGGCCGATATTCTCAACGCTTCAACGGTGCAAGCAGCCAAAAGCGCGATGCGTTCATTGTCCGGAGAATTTTCTCGTTTAATTTATGCACTACTAGATCAATTAACTCAGTTAAGAGTGTTCGTTGAAGCGTGTATAGATTTTCCAGAGGAAGATATCGATTTTATTAGCTCGGGCAATATTGCAGAAAAAATTGCCAGCATCCAAGCAGAGTTAGCCACCTTGTTTAAGCAATCGCAGCAAGGGGTGTTGTTAAAAGAAGGCTTGTTGGTAGTTTTGATTGGTCAGCCTAATGTGGGCAAATCCAGTTTAATTAATCAATTATCTGGTGAGGATATTGCTATTGTGACTGCGGTGGCAGGAACTACACGCGATACCATAGCGACCGACATACAAATCAAAGGCGTGCCGTTTACCTTAATCGATACCGCAGGTTTAAGAGAAACTGAGGACGAAGTTGAAAAAATTGGCATTGCGAAAACATGGAAAACGATAGAAAAGGCCAATATTGCATTATTTTTGCTAGATGCTAACCATGATATTGGCGAGCAAGAAAAATCGATTTTAACTAGGTTGCCGAAAGAAGTTAAAAAAATCTGGGTGCATAATAAGATAGATTTAAGCAACGAAGCGCCAAAATTGATACAACAAGCCGAAGCGCATGTTTATATTTCGGCCAAAACCGGTTCAGGGATAGCGCTGCTAAAAGACACCTTGTTGCAATTAGTCGATATGCAAGATGTAGGGGAGAACGCATTTACCGCAAGAACGCGGCATGTGCAAACCATGCAACAGGTATCAGACTATCTAGATCAAGCATTAGAAAATCTCGCCCAACCTGAGCTGTTAGCGGAAAATCTAAGATTGGCGCAGCTCGCGCTATCTTCAATTACTGGGGAATTTAATGCCGACGATTTGCTGGGAGAAATTTTCAGCTCGTTTTGTATAGGCAAGTAGCGATTAGTGAAAGATTTTGAAAAGTAGTTTAGTGAGATATGCTCTTACTGCAAATATTCGTTTTGTTTCACGTGAAACATTGTTGCTGTTGGCGGGTTCTACGCTATTGCCACTGTCCCGTTTAATGCCGGTAATCATGGCTAGAATCAAATTCTCTTTATGTAGGACAGATTCAGTAATCACCCCAGTCACATGCGAAGCGATCAAAATCAGCCATGACCAGGCGGCAAAAAAGTGTAAGTCTTGCAAGTAACCAGGATCATCGATTAGCCAACCATCGTTGTAAACCAAAAAACCGCTGACAACAGTCATTATCCCCGCGCCCAACATTAAATAAATCACTAATGAACCTGCTGGGTTATGTCCGACAAAAGGACGCGCGCGGCCTTTAAAAATCTTAAAGGTATATCTTAATGCTCGCTCTGGATCAGGCGGAAAACTTTCAAATTTGGCATAGCCAGTATTCAGAAAGCCCCAAATCACCCTGATTAAAATAACAGTGGCAGCGATATAACCCGCGTTCACATGGGTTAATCGCTGCCACTCAGAGTTGTGCGTCAAAAAGGCGACGCTGAATGAAATCACTAATGTCCAATGACAAATCCTAACAATAGGATCCCAAACATAACGCATAGTAATTAATTAACGCTAACTAAATAACTAATAAAGTTAGCCTTTTCTTTGGCAGTGCAATCGCGACTGATAATGTCGTGGCAATGCTTAGTGAAGTTTTTCTCAACTTTTTCTAAATTGGCAAAACGCTTTTCGTTAACAGCCGGTGCCAATGGACGAATTGGCTTGCCTGTGACGATATGCTTGCCTTCGTTGGCTGGGTTGCTGGTGTGGCAAGAAGCGCAGGCAGTCATTTTGCCCTTGATCATAATCTCGCGATTAAAAAAGGTTTTGCCTTCATCTGCAGAAGGACCGGCAAATGCAGGTTCAATATTTTTGGCAATCGCCGTGTATTTATCAGCTAATTTTTGTGCACTAGCGACATCAGCGTTAGCGTTCACGCTGGCAAGTGCAAGCAGGGCTAAAACAGTTAAATTGATTCTTTTCATAATGGATTCCCTTCCTTAGTTCATTAAAAACAGGTTTTATATTATGCGAATAATGTTAATGAAATATTGCACTTCTATTATTTGTTGAAATAAATGCGCTAAAACCTTGTTTCACGTGAAACATTTGTTTAAAAATACTCGATTTTTCAGTAAGATATCGGAAATTTTTTGATTTGGATAAAAATGGATTTCGAACAGAAGTTTGATGTGATTGTGGTGGGCGGTGGTCATGCAGGTACTGAGGCCGCTTTGGCGGCTGCGCGCATGGGTCGAAAGACCTTGTTGCTCACCCACAATATCGAAACCTTAGGGCAAATGTCCTGCAACCCCTCTATAGGCGGCATAGGCAAAGGGCATTTAGTCAGGGAAGTCGACGCGCTAGGTGGTGCAATGGCGATTGCTACCGATGAGGCGGGCATACAGTTTCGCACCCTAAACGCGAGCAAAGGGCCGGCGGTTAGAGCGACGCGGGCGCAAGCAGATCGCGTGCTATACAAAGCCGCGATCCGTAAGCGTTTGGAAAATCAAGCTAATCTGTGGATCTTCCAACAAGCCGTAGATGACGTGTTGCTGGCGGGCGAGCGCGTGATCGGCGTTGAGACGCACATCGGTTTGAAGTTTTATGCCAAGTCTGTGGTGTTAACCGCAGGCACTTTCTTAGCGGGTCTGGTACATGTAGGCCTCAGTCATTATCAAGCAGGCAGAGCAGGAGATCCTCCCGCTGTTTCTTTGGCACACAAATTAAAAGACTTAGGCCTGCCTGTGGGTAGATTAAAAACAGGCACACCACCCAGAATAGACGGAAGAACCATTAATTACGCTGTGATGCAGGAGCAGCCAGGAGATGATCCGGTACCGGTATTCTCGTTTATGGGATCTCGCCACATGCACCCGCAGCAGTTGTCTTGTTGGATTACCCGTACCACTCAGCAAACGCATGACATTATTCGCAGCGGTTTAGACCGTTCGCCTATGTATACTGGCGTGATTGAAGGGGTGGGGCCACGCTATTGCCCTTCAGTAGAGGACAAAATCCATCGCTTTGCTGATAAAGAATCGCACCAAATTTTTCTTGAGCCAGAAGGCTTGCATACCAATGAAATCTATCCCAACGGAATCTCGACCAGTTTGCCGTTTGATATCCAGTTAAAATTGGTGCGCTCTATTCCCGGTCTGGAAAATGCCCATATTCTTAGACCAGGCTATGCCATTGAATATGACTTCTATGACCCTAGGCATTTAAAGAGCTCATTAGAAACCAAGGCTATCCAAGGGCTATTTTTTGCCGGCCAGATTAATGGCACCACTGGTTATGAGGAGGCTGCAGCACAAGGTTTGCTGGCCGGTTTAAACGCCGCTTTATTGGCGCAAGACCAGCCCGCTTGGTGCCCAAGTCGTGATCAAGCCTATCTAGGCGTGTTGGTAGATGATTTAATTACCCGAGGGGTGACCGAGCCTTACCGAATGTTCACCAGTCGAGCAGAATATCGCTTGTTGCTGCGCGAGGACAATGCCGACATACGCCTGACAGAAAAAGGCCGCCAGTTGGGCTTGGTAGATGATGAGCGTTGGCAACATTTCTCGCAAAAACTTGAGCAAATTGCCAGACAAGAGCAAAAACTACGCAGTACTTGGGCGCATCCAGCAAAGCTTAGCGCGGATGAAGCTAATCGCTTGTTCGGTAAACCACTAGAACATGAATACACTTTATTTGAACTGTTGCGCCGACCTGAGTTGAGTTATCAAGATTTGATGAGTTTATCGATGGCCGCAGAGATTCAGGACAATAGCTTATCTGACGAGGCGATTCAGCAAATTGAAATTGCTGCAAAATATCAAGGCTATATAGACCGTCAAAAAGATGAAATCGCTAGATTATCAGCACAAGAGTCGGTGCTGATTCCGCAAGATTTGGATTTCACTGAGGTTAAGGGCCTATCTATTGAGGTGCAGCAAAAGCTCAGTGCGCACAAGCCTGAAACCATAGGCCAAGCCGGTCGCATCTCAGGAGTAACGCCGGTGGCGGTTTCTTTGCTATTAGTGCATATGAAAAAGCATTACCGCGCCAAAAACAAAACGCCCGGTGCAGAAAAAGTCGCATGAGTTTGCTGGACGCGCTTAACCAAGGCCTACAGCAGGCCAATATCAGTCTTAAGCAACAGCAATGTGAGCAGCTAATCGAATACCTAGCGCTGATTAGCAAATGGAATAAAGTGCATAATCTGACCGCCATTCGCGATCAACAAGATATGTTGACTTTGCATATTCTGGATAGTGTGGTGGTGTTGCCTTTTGTGGCGCAGGCGAAAAATCTATTAGATGTTGGCAGTGGCGCAGGTTTGCCGGGTATCGTATTGGCCATTTGCCAACCAGATTTGCAGGTGAGTGTGATTGATGCTAACCAAAAAAAGGTGAGTTTTATGCGCCAAGTTAAAGCTGAGCTTAACTTAGCTAACTTAACAGTATTATCGGGCAGGGTTGAGGCCGTGCATACCGCGCAGCCGTTTGAAATCATTATTTCGCGCGCCTTTTCCGATTTAAATACTTTTGTATCGCTGACCCAGTCCTTGATTGCAAAGCATGGCAAATGGCTGGCCATGAAAGGGCAAATACCTCATCAAGAGATGCAAGCGTTACAACAAAGCATGCAGTTACAGCCAATATCGCTGCACAAACTGGTGGTGCCAGGCTTAGCCGCTGAACGCCATTTGTTAATTTTTAACCATGATGCCTAAAGGCACAACGCAGCTTAGGGAAACGGAATGATGAAAATTTTTGCGGTGACCAATCAAAAAGGTGGTGTAGGAAAAACCACCACCTGTGTCAATCTTGCTGCAGGTCTAGCGCAATTGGGCAAGAAGGTCTTGTTGGTTGACCTTGACCCGCAAGGCAATGCCACCACTGGCTGTGGCTTGGATAAAAACCAGCTGCAACACACCATCTATCATGTTTTGATTGGACAAAGCCCAGTGCAACAAGCTATACATGCTACCCAATCCAAAGGCTTTAGCATTATTCCGGCCAATAGAAACCTAGCGGGTGCCGAGGTAGAGCTGGTGAATGAAATTGGTAGAGAAGCCAAGTTAAAGACAGCATTAAGTGAGTTAGCGCAAGATTACGACTATATCTTGATGGATTGCCCACCCGCCTTGAATCTATTGACCGTCAACGCCTTAACTGCCTCTCAAGCGGTGATTATTCCTATGCAATGCGAATATTACGCACTAGAGGGCTTATCGGATTTGGTGAATACCATAAAGAAGGTACGGCAACATTTAAATGCCAACCTAGAAATTGAGGGTTTGTTGAGAACCATGTTTGATAACCGCAATATGCTGGCACAACAGGTTTCCGCGCAACTGATGCAGCATTTTGGCGATAAGGTATATCAGACCGTGATTCCAAGAAATGTAAGATTGGCCGAGGCGCCTAGTCATGGTATGCCAGCCACCGTATATGACAAATCATCTAAGGGAGCGCAAGCCTATCTGAGCTTGTGTAAAGAAGTGATTAAGCGCAGTAATTTGAACTGAATGGAATAAAAATGACAAAAGCTAAAGGATTAGGCAGAGGCTTAGACGCCTTATTATCAGGTGAGCAAGACAGCGCGCCGCAGGCCGACCAGCTGAGCAGTTTATCGGTCAATCTATTGCAGCCTGGCAAATATCAGCCGAGAACTTTTATGGACAACGCGGCGTTAGAGAGTTTGGCTGAATCGATACGCGCGCAAGGCATTATGCAGCCCATCGTAGTGCGCAAAGTGAATGCCGATAAATATGAAATTGTGGCTGGTGAACGCAGATGGCGCGCCGCGCAATTGGCCGGCTTAAGCCAAGTTCCAGTGATTATTCGGGATATCCCCGATGAAGCCGCCTTGGCCATGGCGCTGATTGAGAATATTCAGCGAGAAGACCTTAACCCGATAGAAGAGGCGCATGGCCTGCAAAAACTGATTCAAGAATTCGCCATGACCCATGACGCAGTAGCTAAGGCAGTTGGCCGCTCCAGAAGCGCGGTGAGCAATACCTTGCGCTTGTTAAACCTGCATGACAAAGTACAACAACTTTTATCTAGCAATCAATTAGATATGGGCCATGCGCGGGCTTTATTAAGTTTAGATAGCGGCCAGCAAATTAGCCTAGCCAATCAGATTGTCATGCAACAGCTTAGCGTCAGAGACGCCGAGGCCTTGGTCAAGAAAACCGCGCAAAAACCTAGCGCAGCGATCAAGTCGGCGACTAAATCCAGAGATGTGTTGGCCTTGCAAGAAAGCCTGGCTGATAAGATAGGTTTCCCTATTCTGATTGAATGTAATGCCAAGGGGGCAGGTACGCTGAAAGTGAAATTCTCCACGCTAGATCAATTAGACCAAATTATTAAAAAATTCTAATTTAATTAGCATTTTGGCTTGACTAAAAGCGCAGAAAAAAAGAAAATCGCAGGCTTTGCTTTTAGGCAAGTATAAATTCCACTTATGCAAATTAAAGAGCTTTTCGTCTTACAAAAGGACACGCTTAAGTGGCAAATACTGTTAAATCTGTTATTGGCCGTGATTTTTTTGCTGTTTGCCAATATTCATGCAGGTTTGTCGGTATTACTTGGCATGCTAACGGTAATCATAGGTAGTTTTATCGGTGCGCTATTCGCACAGCAGGCCAAGCATAGAACAACGCCAACAGCGATATTAATGGCGATTTTAAAAGGGGAGCTAATCAAAATAGCGATTATCGCCGCCCTCCTGTATTTGATTTTTAAGTGCTATGTATTTTTAGTACCGATAGCTTTAATTATCGGCTTGGCAGTCACTGCATTAATGGCTGGCAAGGCTTTTGTTTCAACCAACCTTTAAATTGATAGATTGAATATGGCGACAGAACACGCGTTAACACCATCTGGGTATATTGAACACCACTTAGCATTTAATACACACCCAATTCAACAGGGTGCTTTCTGGTCTATCCACCTTGATTCCTTAGTGATGTCAGTCGCGCTGGGCGTGATTGCCATGGGCTTGATTTACTGGGTTGTGCGCGGCGCAACCGCCGGTGTGCCGAACAAACGACAAGCATTTATGGAGTTGCTGTTCGGTTTTATCGACGATCAAGTGAAAAATATCTATCACGGCGACCGCCATAAATTTATCGCCCCTGCGGCGTTAACCGTATTCGTCTGGGTGTTGTTGATGAACGCCATGGACTTCTTGCCTGTGGATTGGGTGGCCGCTGTCGTCAGCAGCGTTGGCGATGAACATACCAAATGGCGCGTAGTGCCAACTTCCGATGTCAATACCACTTTTGCCTTGGCGCTAAGTATCTGGATGTTAATGATTATTTTCGCTATCCGTGCCAAAGGCCTAGGCGGCTGGATACATGAATTATTCTGTGCCCCTTTTGGGACTAGCCCAATTATCTGGCCAGCTAACTTCTTGTTTAATCTTATCGAATACGTCTCCAAACCCCTCTCTCACTCCTTGCGACTTTTCGGCAATATGTATGCCGGCGAAGTCATCTTTTTATTGCTTGGTTTATGGGCAGCTACAGGGGTCACTGGTACTGTGGCTGGGGCAATATTAGGCGCTGGCTGGTCTATCTTCCACATCCTAATCGTGGCATTGCAAGCGTTTATTTTTATGATGCTAACGGTGGTGTATTTAGCGATGGCAGAAGAAAGCCACTAAGTTTTTAGTAGTTTGGTGTTACGTTTTGTTTTAGAAGTAAATTTGTATATCCGTTAATTTTGAAAGGAAACACAATGGAAGCAGTTCAATTTTTAGCTCAAATTCAAGCCTATACAGGTATTGGTATCGGTTTGATTATCGGTTTAGGTGCCGCTGGTGCTTGTATCGGTATCGGTATTATGTGTGCCAGTTTCTTAGATGGTGCTGCACGTCAACCAGAAATGATCCCAGCATTGCAAGGTAAAGTATTCTTGCTATTGGGTTTGATCGACGCTTCTTTCATTATCGGTGTTGGTTTGGCCATGATGTTTGCGTTTGCGAATCCATTATTAAGCGTTGTTGCTAAGTAAGTTCTAAAAGCTTAATTAAATTCGGGAGCAAAAATGGATATTAACTTTACACTTGTAGCGCAAGCGATTGCTTTCCTTGTGCTCATTGTGTTCACAATTAAATTTGTGTGGCCTCCTTTGCTGACCGCTATTGAAACTCGTCAAAAAGAAATTGCTGATGGCTTAGCTGCTGGTGAACGTGGACGTGCTGAGCTTGAGCAATCCTCTAAACGCGCTGCTGAGGCTTTAGCTGAGGCAAAGCAAAAAGCTGCTGAGATTTTGGCGCAAGCTGAAAAGCGTGCAACACAAATCGTAGAAGAAGCAAAAGCGAATGCTAAGGCAGAAGGTGAACGTATTATCACTGGCGCCAAGGCAGAAATCGATCAAGAGCTTAACCGTGCCAAAGAAGGCTTGCGTCAGCAAGTATCTACTTTAGCTATCGCCGGCGCAGAAAAAATTCTGCGCAAGGAAATTGATGCTAAAGCGCACGCTGAGATTTTGACTTCAATTGCAAAAGAGTTGTAGGAGGCGCTGGCTAAATCATGGCTGAAGCGATAACCATAGCAAGACCCTATGCCGTAGCGATATTTAAGCTAGCTAAGGAAAATAAAGCCCTTACTCAGTGGTCTGATGAATTGGCGCTGATTGCGGCCGTCGTGGCTGATGCAACGGTGAGCGCCATGATTGATGACCCAAAACTTTCATCAGCACAGCTAGAAAGCGCTTTGCTGAGCATTTTTAAGGGCAAACTTTCTGATAGTGCCACTAATTTCGTTAAGTTGTTGGTTGAGAATAATCGTTTACCTATCGTGGCAGATATTGTGGCCGCATATGAAACATTAAAGGACCAAGACCAAGGGGTGCTTGAGGCTGAATTAACCGCAGCTGTAAAGCCTGCCGATGCGCAAGTACAAACATTGGTGAAACAACTTGAAGCAAAATTTGGCAAAAAAATCGAGGCACAAGTAAAAGTGGATCCCGATTTAATTGGCGGCATCAAGATTATCGTTGGCGATACCGTGATCGATGCTTCTGTTGCCGGTCAGCTGAAGTCAATGGAATATGCACTTAAGAGCTAACAAACAGTTTGAACACAAATAAGGTGAGACCGAATTAGGTCAGGAGACAGATAAAATGCAGTTATCAACATCAGAAATCAGTGAACTGATTAAAAGTAGATTAGAAAACTTCTCATCTACAGCAGAAGCGCGCACACAAGGCACTGTGGTATCGGTGACCGATGGTATTGTGCGTATCCATGGCCTGTCCAATGTAATGGCAGGCGAGATGATTGAATTCCCTAATAATACATTTGGACTGGCATTGAATCTGGAGCGTGACTCCGTCGGTGCTGTGGTATTAGGTGATTACGAACATATTACCGAAGGCGATACCTGTAAATGTACAGGCAGAATTTTGGAAGTGCCTGTAGGCCCAGAATTGATAGGTCGCGTGGTAGATGCTCTAGGTCGTCCTATCGATGGTAAAGGCCCAATCAAGGCCAAAATGACCGATAAGATTGAAAAAGTTGCGCCTGGTGTGATTGCTCGTAAATCAGTTTCTCAGCCAGTACAAACCGGTTTGAAATCAGTTGACTCTATGGTGCCAGTTGGCCGTGGTCAGCGTGAATTGATTATTGGTGACCGTCAAACAGGTAAAACAGCGGTTGCAGTTGATGCCATCATCAACCAAAAAGGTCAAAACATGACCTGTATCTATGTAGCGGTTGGTCAGAAAGCTTCTACCATCGCCAACGTAGTGCGTAAATTAGAGCAATATGGCGCTATGGAATACACCATAGTGGTTGCCGCTTCTGCATCTGATTCCGCCGCCTTGCAATTTATCGCTCCTTACGCTGGTTGCACCATGGGTGAATACTTCCGCGATCGTGGCGAAGATGCGTTGATTATTTATGATGACTTATCCAAACAAGCGGTCGCTTATCGTCAAATCTCCTTGTTATTGCGTCGTCCACCAGGCCGTGAGGCTTATCCAGGCGACGTGTTCTATTTGCACTCACGTTTGTTAGAGCGCGCAGCGCGAGTCAACGAAGAGTATGTTGAGAAATTCACCAACGGTAAGGTAAAAGGCAAAACCGGTTCTTTGACCGCCTTGCCAATTATTGAAACCCAAGCGGGTGACGTTTCTGCCTTCGTTCCCACCAACGTAATTTCTATTACTGACGGTCAGATCTTCTTGGAAACTGACTTGTTCAATGCTGGTATCCGTCCTGCGATTAACGCCGGTATCTCGGTATCCCGCGTGGGTGGTGCAGCGCAGACCAAAGTGATTAAAAAACTAGGTGGCGGTGTGCGTTTGGCACTTGCTCAGTACCGTGAATTAGCTGCTTTCGCGCAGTTCGCTTCTGACCTTGATGAAGCAACCCGCAAACAGTTGGAGCGTGGCCGTTTGGTGACTGAATTAATGAAACAGCCACAATATGCGCCGTTGCCAGTCGCTGATATGGCGATTAGTTTGCATGCAGCGAATAAGGGCTTCTTAGACGATGTGCCAGTGAATAAGGTATTGGCATTTGAATCAGCCTTGCATGCGTATATCAGATCTAAATATAAGGGCTTGGTGGATAACATCAGCAAAACGCTAGATTTATCCAAAGACGACGAAGCTGAATTAACCAAAGCGATCGAAGACTTTAAAGCAAATAGCGCATACTAATTAAGCCTTATTGGAGACATCATGGCTGGTAGTAAAGAAATCAGGACAAAAATCAAGAGTGTAGAAAATACACGCAAGATTACCAAAGCGATGGAAATGGTGGCCGCATCGAAAATGCGTAAAGCACAAGATCGTATGCGTGCAGCCAGACCTTATGCTGAAAAAATCCGTAATGTTGCTGCGCACATGTCACATGCTGAACCTGAATACAAACATCCCTTTTTAATCAAAAGAGATCAAGTAAAAAACGTAGGCATTATTGTAGTGACCTCTGATAAAGGTCTTTGTGGCGGTTTAAATACCAATGTGTTGCGTATTTCTGTCAATCAAATGCAGGAATGGTCCAACAACAATCTTGGGGTGAAGGTTTGTGCCATCGGCAATAAAGGCAATACCTTTATGGGTCGTATGAATGCCGAAGTGAAATCCTCCTTGGTTGGATTAGGCGATACGCCACATATGGACAAGCTTATCGGGCCTGTGAAGATTATGTTAGATGCTTATGTGGCAGGCGAAATTGATCAGTTATATATCGCCTACAACCGCTTTATTAATACCATGAAGCAAGAGCCTTTGCTTCAGCAGTTATTGCCTTTGTCTGGCGATAAACTAGGCGCGCCACAAGGCCATTGGGACTATATCTACGAGCCAGATGCTAAGCCGATTATTGATGATTTAATGGTGCGTTATATCGAGTCACTGATTTATCAATCCGTGGCAGAAAATATGGCATCAGAACAAAGTGCGCGTATGGTGGCAATGAAAGCCGCTTCAGATAACGCCAAAACAGTGATTAATGAGTTGAAGTTGGTATATAACAAAGCGCGTCAAGCAGCAATTACGAAAGAAATTTCTGAGATTGTTGGCGGTGCTGCAGCGGTATCGGGTTAATCGGTATCAACACGAATTAAGCTAAAGATAGGGAAATTAAAATGAGTCAAGGTAAAGTGGTTCAGTGTATCGGCGCTGTGGTGGACGTGGAATTTGCACGTGACCAAATGCCAAAAGTTTACGAGGCTTTGATTTTGGATGAAAAAGACCCAGCAGTTGAGGAAGGTCTGACATTCGAAGTCCAACAACAATTAGGTGATGGCGTAGTTAGAACGATTGCCATGGGCTCCACAGACGGTTTGCGTCGTGGTATGGCAGTGAAAGCTACCGGCGCAGGGATTTCTGTACCAGTAGGTAACGCTACGCTAGGTCGTATTATGGACGTTTTGGGCAGACCGATTGACGAAGCCGGTCCGATTAAAGCCAAAGAGAAACGTGAAATCCATCAACCAGCACCAACATTCGAAGAGTTATCACCATCTGTGGACCTGTTAGAAACAGGCATTAAGGTGATTGACTTGGTATGCCCATTCGCTAAGGGCGGTAAAGTGGGTCTGTTCGGTGGTGCCGGTGTAGGCAAAACCGTAAATATGTTGGAACTGATTAACAACATCGCCAAAGAACACTCCGGTTTGTCCGTGTTTGCTGGTGTAGGTGAACGTACTCGTGAAGGTAACGACTTCTATCACGAAATGGCAGAAGCCGGCGTAATTAAGCTAGACAATATGGAAGAATCCAAAGTAGCCATGGTGTTCGGTCAGATGAACGAGCCACCAGGCAACCGCTTGCGTGTGGCGCTCTCAGGCTTAACCATGGCGGAAAAATTCCGTGATGAAGGCCGTGATATCTTGTTCTTCGTAGATAACATTTATCGCTACACCTTAGCCGGTACCGAAGTATCCGCCTTGTTAGGTCGTATGCCATCAGCGGTGGGTTACCAGCCAACATTGGCAGAAGAAATGGGTGTATTGCAAGAGCGTATTACCTCAACCAAAGTGGGTTCGATTACTTCTATCCAAGCGGTATATGTACCTGCCGATGACTTGACCGACCCATCTCCAGCGACCACCTTCCAGCACTTGGACTCTACTGTGGTGCTTTCACGTGATATCGCTTCTTTAGGTATCTACCCTGCGGTTGACCCATTGGATTCCACTTCACGTCAGCTAGATCCATTGATCGTTGGTGAAGAGCACTACTCAGTGGCACGTGCAGTTCAATCTACGCTACAACGTTACAAAGAGTTGCGCGACATTATTGCTATTTTGGGTATGGACGAATTGGCGCCAGAGGACAAATTAGTCGTGGCACGTGCGCGTAAGATTCAACGTTTCTTGTCACAACCTTTCCACGTTGCTGAAGTGTTTACCGGTTCACCTGGCAAATATGTGACCCTAAAAGACACCATCAAAGGCTTTAAAGGCATTGTTAACGGTGATTATGATGATCTGCCAGAACAAGCTTTCTATATGGTGGGTAACATTGAAGAAGCCGTTGAAAAAGCCAAATCTCTGTAATTGGGCAATCTAAATAAAGCTTAATTAGAAAGGCTGTTATGGCGACGACAATTAAAATTGATGTGGTAAGTGCAGAAGAATCTATTTTCTCTGGTGAAGCGACCTTTATCGTTGCACCAGCGTTGATGGGTGAAGTCGGTATCTATCCACGTCACACCCCTATGCTAACTAGCATCAAGCCTGGCGCACTGCGCATCATGGTAGCGGATAGCAACGAAGAACAATTAATCTTCGTTTCAGGTGGTATCTTAGAAGTACAACCCGGACTAGTTACCGTGCTGGCAGATACCGCCATACGCGGACATGATTTGGACGAAGCGAAAGCGCTTGAAGCCAAACGTGTGGCAGAAGAAACGCTTAAGAGCAATGCTAGCGAAGTAAACTATGCATTGGCACAAACAGAGTTGGCCGAAGCAATGGCACAGTTGCAGGCCATCGCCAAATTGCGCAAGAAAGTGCATTAAATCAAACAAGGCAGCCTAGGCTGCCTTTTTTGTTCGTATTAGACGTTTATCCATTACAATAAAGTCGTTGTCTTAATGACTTAACACTATGTCAAAAAAACTCAATGTAGTAATTCTAGCCGCTGGTAAAGGAACACGGATGTGTTCAGATTTACCAAAAGTTTTGCATCCGCTTGCCGGCAAGCCTTTGCTGGCGCATGTGATTACTACAGCACGACAGTTAGCGCCAGAAAAAATTATCGTGGTGTATGGCTATGGGGGTGAGCAAGTTCAAGCTAGTTTTGCCCAACAAGCGGATTTAGTCTGGGTGCAGCAAGCACAGCAACTGGGTACAGGCCATGCTTTGCAACAAACCGTGCAGCACTTAGATGACGATGCTTATACCTTGGTGTTATTGGGCGATGTACCTCTGATTTCAGTCGCTGCTTGTCAATCGTTGCTGCAGCAGACACAGGTCATCGGCTTATTAAGCGTAATCAAACAAAATCCAGCCGCATATGGTCGCATTGTGCGCAATGCTGAACATCAGGTCAGCGCTATTGTTGAATATAAAGATGCCAATCCCAGCCAACGGCAAATCAAGGAAGTGAACACAGGGATTATGCTTATCCATAACAGTAATCTAAAAACTTGGTTGGCTAAACTCAACAATCACAATGCGCAAGGTGAGTACTACTTAACCGATATCGTGGCGATGGCTGCCCAACAGGGCTATCAAATTGATGCACAAATTGCCCCCGATGAGTACAGCGTGGAGGGGGTGAATAGTAAAAATGACTTGGCCTTGCTGGAGCGGGTGTATCAATATCAGCAAGCACAGGCGCTGATGCAACAAGGCGTTAGCTTAATGGACCCACATAGAATAGATATACGTGGCAGCTTAACTGTTGGACGCGATGTGGTGATTGATGTGGGCTGTATTTTTGAGGGCAATGTCAGCATCGCAGACCACGCCAAAATTGGTGCATACAGCATTATTAGCGATAGTCAAATTGGCGCAGGGAGTGAGATAAAAGCCTACTCGCATATCGAACAAAGTTGGATAGGGGCGAATTGCCAAATTGGGCCCTATGCCAGAATCAGACCGAATAGCAAATTAGAAGATGAGGTGCATATTGGGAATTTTGTCGAACTGAAAAATACCCACATACAGGCAGGCAGCAAAGCCAACCATCTAAGCTATTTAGGCGACAGTGATATCGGTAGCGGCGTCAATATTGGCGCAGGCACCATTACATGTAATTACGATGGCGCGAATAAATACCGCACAGTGATTGAAGATGGCGCATTTATCGGTTCTGATACGCAGCTGATAGCGCCCGTTACCATAGGCAAAAATGCCACTATCGCAGCAGGCTCTACCATCAGCAAAGATGCACCGGCAGAGCAATTAACAGTTTGTCGCAGCAAACAACAAATCAGCATTGCCAGCTGGAAAAGACCAGTCAAAAAAAGTAAATAACAGGGGTATCTTCATTCATGTGTGGAATCGTAGGCGCCATCGCCAGCAACAACATAGTCCCAATGCTAATTCAAGGGCTAAGCCGTTTGGAATATCGCGGTTATGATTCAGCAGGTGTGGCGGTAATTAACGCACAAGGAATACAACGTGTCAGAGCGGTTGGCCGAGTCAGCGCTTTGCAAGAGCAAGCGGATGCACAGCAGCTGACAGGACAAATTGGTATCGGACATACGCGCTGGGCAACCCATGGTGGGGTAACAGAGAGCAATGCGCATCCGCATATTTCACACGGCGAAATCGCCATCGTTCACAACGGCATTATCGAAAACCATGATCAGCAAAGACAACGGCTAACTGAATTGGGCTACCAATTTACTTCGCAAACCGATACCGAAGTGATTGCCCATTTAATTCATTATTACTTCCAGCAAACGCAAGACCTAAGGCAAGCCACCGTAAAGGCAACTGCCGAGTTACAAGGCGCTTATGCCATCGCGGCGATTGCCTTAAATCACCCTGACAAAATAGTGCTAGCGAGATATGGCTGCCCCTTATTAATTGGCATAGGCAAACAGGCAAATTATTTAGCTTCCGATGTGTCGGCCTTATTATTAGAAACACGGCAAATCATCTATTTAGAAGACGGGGATATCGCACAAATCAGCCAAACCGATATTCAGCTACAAGATGCACAAGGGCGCAAAGTAGAAAGAAAAATACATACCAGTGATGTCACCTTGTCCTCTATGGAGTTGGGACCTTACACCCACTTTATGCAAAAAGAGATTTACGAGCAGCCCAAAGCAATTACCGATACTTTAGAAGCCTTAATCGACAACAATCAATTTGATAGTAAGATTTTTGGCGAGCATGCCAGCCAAGTATTTAGCCAAGTGGACAGCGTATTAATCCTCGCCGCTGGTACCAGCTATTATGCGGCCATGACGGCAAAATACTGGTTAGAAGAAATCGCACAAATACAAACCAATGTAGAAATTGCCAGTGAATATCGCTATCGCAAATCCGTTGCAAATCCACGTCAGTTAGTCGTTACTATCTCGCAATCCGGCGAAACGCTTGATACCATGGAAGCGTTAAAACATGCGATTAAATTAGGGCAGGACAACACGTTGGCTATTTGCAATGTGATGGAAAGCGCTATACCGCGTGCTTCTAAGCTAGTTTTTTATACCCGAGCCGGCGCAGAAATCGGCGTTGCCTCGACCAAAGCATTTACCACGCAGTTAGTCGCTTTATTTATCCTAGCAGTCACCTTGGCAAAACAGCGTGGCTTAGTAGATCAACAGACACAACAAAATTACTTAACTGAATTGCGCCAAATCGCCAGCAGCGTGCAGCATGTGCTCAACCTAGAACCACAAATCAGTGAGTGGGCAAAACTATTCGCAGAAAAGCAAAATGCGCTGTTCCTTGGACGTGGCATTCATTATCCAATTGCCCTAGAAGGCGCCCTAAAACTGAAAGAGATTTCCTATATCCATGCCGAAGCCTATCCAGCCGGCGAGCTAAAACACGGCCCGCTGGCACTGGTGGACAACAATATGCCAGTGGTGGTGATTGCCCCCAACGATAGCCTACTAGAAAAAGTG
The DNA here is from genome assembly GCA_964398195.1 of uncultured Methylophilaceae bacterium. Taxonomy (GTDB): domain Bacteria; phylum Pseudomonadota; class Gammaproteobacteria; order Burkholderiales; family Methylophilaceae; genus RFPI01. Next base: position 30,227 of record CAYNLW010000013.1, read on the forward strand.
AAATCCAATATGCAAGAAGTCAACGCGCGCGGCGGACAACTATTCGTATTCGCCGACGCTGACAGCAATTTCACCGCCAGCGAAGGCGTCTTCGT
>CAYNLW010000014.1:0-29994 GCA_964398195.1 uncultured Methylophilaceae bacterium
AATTGATGAGTCTATCCTCTCTCAACAACTGGTTCAAAAAATTAACTCAGTTCAAGGGCAGTTGGCGATACTGATGCGCACGCCGGATATTCAACAAGCGGTACAAGATACTTTGGCAGAATGCGTCAGATTATTCACTTGCAAACAAAATCCACAAAGCTGCCTCATTATGACCGCCGCCATCAACGCCGCCCCCGAAAACCAAGCGCATGTCGAGATGCTCAGACAGCTCAGAGAAGATTATAAAAAGACTTGGCACAAACGCTTCATCAGCGCGCAAAAACAAGGCCAACTCAACCCCCAAAGCAAACCTCAACAACTAGCAGATTATTTCGTCACGGTCATCCTAGGCATGGCCCTAAGCGCCAAAGACGGCGCCAAAAAACAACAATTACAAGCAACCGCCGAATTAGCAGTGCAGACCTTGGCGATGCAAGTGGTGAAAACTTAAGGGGGAATGTGGTGGTGATGGAGGGGATCGAACCCTCGACCTCAGGATTATGAATCCTGCGCTCTAACCAGCTGAGCTACATCACCGAACCATGAAGCAATTTTGATAGAAGTAATCGAAAGACAACGATTAATTCCGAAAAACGAAAGCCGCGCATTATAGCTGTTGTCATCAGAGTCGGCAACCTAGCCAAAGTTCGCTAGACTGCCGCCCATGCAAAGCAAAATCTGTTATTTCAAGGCATTGAAGATTTGGTCTTTAATCACGTTCATATCGCCTAAGCCGTTGATGAAAACGTGTTTGGGGGCGCCGGCGCTGCCGCTGTTGGCCCAATCGACGTAGTATTTGACTAGTGGTTTGGTTTGGCTGTGATAGACCTCTAGGCGCTTGAGTACGGTTTCTTCTTTGTCGTCATCGCGTTGTACCAATGGTTCGCCGGTAATGTCGTCTTGGCCTGCGACTTTGGGGGGGTTGAATTTGACGTGATAGGTTCTGCCGCTGGCAGGATGTGAGCGGCGGCCGCTCATGCGTTCTACGATGGCAGCGTCTGGTACGTCGATTTCCACTACATAGTCAATATTGACGCCGGCTTGTTTCATCGCCTCGGCTTGTGGAATGGTGCGCGGGAAGCCGTCGAACAGGAAGCCATTGGCGCAGTCTGCTTGTTTAATCCGCTCAGATACCAAGCCGATAATCACTTCGTCAGGCACCAAGCCGCCGGCATCCATAAAACTTTTTGCTTTTAAGCCCAGCGGTGTGCCGGCTTTCACTGCGGCGCGCAACATATCTCCGGTGGAGATTTGTGGAATGTTAAATTTTTCTTTGATAAAGGTGGCTTGAGTGCCTTTGCCCGCGCCTGGGGCGCCCAACAAGATTAATCGCATTATTTCCTCCGTAAAAGTTGCGAGATTATATCAGCCCAAATAGTTGCTGATGGCAACAAATTGCGCCACCGATAAATTTTCTGCACGCAATTGTGAGTCCAAATTCAGTGCAGCAAAGTCGGCATCGTTGAGCAAGGGTTTTAAGGTATTGCGCAAAGTTTTGCGGCGTTGTGAAAAAGCACAACTGACCACTTTGGCAAATTGCGCGTGATTGTTAGCGCGATGCGGCGGCTGCGCATAGGGCACGCAACGCACAAAAGCAGATTCCACCTTGGGCGCAGGGTCAAAAGCAGCGCCGGGGACAGTGACTAAATATTCCATCTGTAAATCATATTGCAACATCACGCTGAGCCGCCCATATTCTGAGCTAGAGGGTTGCGCCACCATGCGCTCGACCACCTCTTTTTGCAACATAAAGTGCATATCTTGAATATGGTTGAGATGGGGCAATAGGTGAAATAGGATAGGGCTGGAAATGTTATATGGCAGATTGCCTACCACCCGCAGTTTTCTCGCCGCGCTTGCCTGCTCGGCCGGCGCTTGTTGGCTGAATAATGAAAAATCAAACTTCAGCACATCGCTGGCATGAATAGTAATTTGCTCAGTCGGGTAATGTTGCTGCATCCATTGAATAATATCGCGATCTATCTCAATCAAATGTAGGTGCTTGAGATGCGCTAACAGCGGCTTGGTCAGCGCCCCTAGGCCGGGGCCTATCTCGACCATTAAATCATCTACTTGTGGATCTATGGCGCTAATCAGCGTCTGTATGATGGTTTGGTCAATAAGAAAATTTTGACCGAAGCGTTTTTTGGCTTGGTGTTTCATTTCTGCTGCGCTAATTGGCTGGCCAGTTTGATGGCCTCGATAAAGCTGCCGCAGTCTGTCTTGCCAGTCCCTGCCAAATCTAAAGCAGTACCATGATCCACTGAGGTGCGGATAAAGGGCAGACCTAGCGTGATATTCACCGCCTCGCCAAAACTGGCATGTTTTAACACCGCCAGCCCTTGGTCGTGATACATGGCCAAAAAGGCATCAGTTTGTGGCAGATTTTTCTGATTAAACATGGTATCCGCTGGCAATGGGCCTATCAGCTGATAGCCTTGTTGTTGCAAGGATTGAATCACCGGCGTAATCACTTTGATTTCCTCATCGCCTAAATGACCTTGTTCGCCGGCATGAGGGTTTAAGCCAGCTACCATGATGCGTGGTTGCGCGATGCCAAAACGATGGATTAGGTCGTGCTGCAAAATCTGTATCGTGCGTGTCAGCGTATCCATTTGTATATGCTGACTAACTTGATTTAAAGCCAGATGGGTAGTGGCGAGTGCCACGCGCATACCGCCGCCTACTAACATCATCACCACTTGCGAGGTAGCGCTTTGTTCAGCCAAATATTCGGTATGCCCAGTAAAAGCAATTCCCGCTTGATTAATCACCGCCTTATGCACCGGACCGGTGACCATAGCGTCAAATTCGCCAGTCATGCAGCCTTGCAGGGCGCGGTCTAAACATTGCAATACATAGCGACTATTCAGCGCATTCAGTTGTCCCGCTTGCACGGCTTGTGCGCATACCACGTGTTGCACAAACACGCTGCCATCGCCTTGATGCAGTTGTGCACTATCGTTGATGCGTAGCTTGACCTGCAGTTGCTGAGCGCGTTGTAACAAGGCTTGCTGGTCGCAAATCAGCGTGATTTTGCACGGCGCTAGCGTTTGCTGTGCCAGCATGACGCACAAGTCTAGCCCTATGCCGGCTGGTTCACCGGCGGTGATAACGATATGTGGAATGGGTGCTGACAAGATGGCTATCCTGAGCAGGGTTTAGAATTTGTCTTCTAAACGAATTTCTACAAAGGCTTTGTCGCGCAGCTCGCGTATCCAATCTTGGAAGGCTTCTTCTGATTTGCGCACACGAATTTCTTGTCTAGCTTTCAGCTTGGCCGCTTCTTTAGTCATATCTTGTTGGCGACGTTCCATGACTTGCAGGATATGAATACCAAATTGGGTTTTGATGGGGCTGCTGATTTCCCCTACGGCCAATTTTTCGGTGATTTTTTCTAGTTCAATCAGATTCTCGTTTGGGTTAATCCAGCCCAAATCGCCGCCATTGGTGGCCGAGCTATCTTCGGAAAATTGTTTAGCTAGCTCGGCAAAATTTTCGCCATTCTCAGCACGCTCACGAATCATTTCAATTTTTTGTCGCGCATCTTTCTCGCTAGTTACTTCGTTGACCTTAATTAAGATATGGCGCAAATGCACTTGGTTGACCACCAAAGGCGAAGTGCCCCCTCTGCGCTCATTCAGCTTCAAAATATGAAAACCGTTAGGGCTTCTAAGCACTGCGGTGATTTGCCCTGGTTTAAGCGGGGTGAGAGCTTCGGCAAATAGCGCAGGAATTTGATTGCTAGTTTTCCAACCCAATTCGCCACCTTCCAGCGCATTAGGTGCATCAGAAAAATTCGCTGACACTTTGCTAAATTCTTTACCAGCAGCCAGCTGCGCATAAGCCTGTTCGGCTTTTTGTTTTAACTCATTCAACTTAGCGGGCGAGGCATCTTCAGGGGTGCGTATCAGAATATGGGCAATATTAAATTCATCTGCCTGCTCTTTTTTCTGTAGGGCTAAAAAGTTTTCTACTTCGGCTTCGGTGATATTCAGTTTGCTATCTACTTCGCGCTCTTTTAATCGGGCAAGAAGAATTTCATTACGCAGATTTTCACGGAATTTACGGAAATTAATCCCATCGCTGGCCAGCGCTTTTTTAAACTCTGCCACATCCATCTTATTCTGTTCCGCAACCCGCTCTATGGTTCTATCCAACTGACCATCATCAATTTTTAGGCCAGTTTGTTGAGCAAATGAAATTTGTAATTTTTCGATAATCATGCGTTCGAGTATCTGCTTTTGAATCACATCCATAGGCGGTAGCTCTATGCTAGGGTTTTGCCTTTTCAATTGCGCCACAAATGTTTCTACTTTGTCGTTAAGTTCTTTTTCGGTGATTACCGTTTGCTCGACTAAGGCCACGATACGATCAATTTTTTGTACGCTTTCATTAGCCTCTGCTTGGGCTAACTGGGGGAACTGCAAGTAACTGAGCAGCACTACACTTAACACTACAAACAATCTATTCATATTGGTCAAATCTTGAATTATCAAATTGAGAAGTTGGCGTATATCCTGGGATATTGCGCGTTAGCAAGCGGAATGGGCTGGCGCCGATAGAGGCCATGCCACCGAGTTCTAATTGATAGAACAAAGCATAGTTGGAAGTGGTGGTGGCGGTGGACAGTTGTTGCATCACGACACGCGATTGCCAACAGCCCGCATCATACTCTAGACCACCTATGGCCTGTATGGTTTTGCCATCTTCTATCGAGTAATTCCAACGACCAACCGCATACCAGTTGGGGGTAATCGGCCATTGCCCAGAAACATTCAACTGATTGACCGCATTGCCGTTAATCACCCGACTTAAGGCATTATCAATATAGCGATAGCTAAAGTTAAATACCTTGCCGGGTTCTGGGGCATAACGCGCGCCTAGATTGGCGCGGTTGGTGTTGCCCTTGGTATCAAACTGCCAGCCACCATAAATATCCCAGCGATTGGTTAAAGAGGCTGTCATGGCGGTGACAAAATCAGATAACTGATTGAAATTGGAATCGCTATTCGGATTTAGGCCAATTCTTTGGTCGGTGAAGTAAAAGCGCTGACCAACAGAAACCGATAAGCGCTCTTTACCGCTTTCTGCATCTATCATGCGACTAGCTACCGATAGCGTTACTTGGTTAGCATTGTTGATACGGTCAAAACCTGCGAATTGGTTTTCGCTGAATAGCGTGGCCATATTCAAGTCAGCGAATGTGGTATCAAATAATGGAATATTGGATTGGTCGCGATAGGGGATATACACATAGAACAATCGTGGCTCCATGGTCAGAGCGTAGTTGCGACTAACCACGCGGGTATCTTTTTCAAATAGTAAGCCACTATCCACAGAGAAGATTGGCATGGTGCGCTGGAAGGAGTCATCAAAGCCACCAGCCGTGCTATTCAGTCTATAGCTGGTGTGGTGCATACCCAGCTTAGGGGTGATAAATGCATACGAGGTGGCCAAGGGTAGGCTAATCGATGGATAAGTGACCAAGCGATTGCCGGTAGGTCTTGTGCTATCCAAATCAGCGCCTAATTCAAAGCGCGCAGCTTGGTTAATCAATTTGACATTAAATGCGCCAAAGTCATCATTGAAATTTAAATTAACCACAGGCAGACGTTGATAGGGATAAGTGTTTTTGTCTTCCGAAAGGGTTTGGAATCGATTGGCAGAGATATTAAATTGCCATTTGGCATCGTTATAACCTAGGGTCGCTTGTTGCAAAAGGTTAACCCGTGAAGTCACCACAAGCCGGCTGCCCAATTCCGCGAAGTAATTAAAGTCAGAGACTCGGTCATAATCCCAATTGCCATACCAACCTTCGCCAAAAGTCTGCTTGTGATGGCTGGAAATTAAATAACGATTTTCCCCAGTGATATTGTCCGAGGGCATGTAATGTAATTGGTTGTAACCGCTATAGCCTTCTTCTAAATAGCGATATTCACCTTGCAATTGCTCCCCCCGCTTACTTAGCACGCGGCCAGTAATGGTGGCATCGCGATTGGGGCCAAGATTGATATAGTAGGGGGTCATGATTTCAAAACCACTCTTGCTGGTGGTGCCCCAAATCGGGCTTAGAAAGCCAGACTTACGCTCGGAACCATAGGGGAAGCTCATTCTCGGAGAATACAAAATCGGCACGCCTTTAAATTCTATGGTGGCATTTTTTGCCACGGCTTCTTTAGCGTTGTCGTCAAATTTGATTTCATTCGACTTAATAAACCAATCGTCTTGACCAGCCTCACAGGAAGTAAATTTGGCATTTACCGCGCGCTTCTTGCCTTGCCCTTCAAAAAATAATACCTCAGCGTCCCCGCGTGATTGTTCGTTGCCCTTAGCCTGCTTGGTAGATGGCTTAGCTGGCGCGCTGAGCGGATTTTTCACTATCATATTTGAGAAAGGGTCTTGCCCCATTAAATCGGTGCCGCGTGCAGAGCGTTGATTAAACGCGTTAATCGGCACCAATTTGCTTAGCGCTTGCTTAAGCACAAAGGTCACTTTGGTCATCTGACCAATAAAATCGTCAATGCTTAGATGTAGCTCTTTGCCTTTGGCATTGGTATCAGGGGTTACCACCTTGGCGTTGCCTACCGAGTGTATGGTTTTGCTGACAGTGTCATATTCCAGACGATCACCTTCAATCAGCTGATCTTTCTTTTTCATCACCGCGTTACCAAGTGCGCTAAATGATTTATCTAAGTGCACATCTAAGCGATCCCCCTCGATAATAATGCCGCCGCCCGCCTGCACTTTGTTTTCATCTAATGGGAAATTGCTGTAATCCGGACTGTCTTCATCGCTGCTGGGGATAGCTGGGCTAGTAGCCACGGCTTGTGATTTTTTATTGCTGCCTACAGCTTGTTGCTGATCAGCGCTAGGCGTCTGTTCAGCCTCTGCTTGAGAATTGCTTGTTGGGTTGCTACTGGCTTGTGCTGTGCTGCTAGCGTCGTCCTCTGCAGCCATGGCGAGCGGGTGATGAAGCAGGCATAAATAAAGCAGGATTAGTGTTGCTAAATACTTGCCAGTTTGGCTTATACGCAGCAACCAACGACGCGCCATCTGCACAGCGTTGGCAGGGTAGGCGAGTGATTGAGGATATTGATGTTTTGGTAGGGTAGTCATTTAGCGAAAGCAAATTGCTCCGGTACATTTAGGTTTGAATGTTAAAATTCCGGCTATCCGCCAAACAAAAGCCAATATGATAGCTGAACTAAGCTTAAAGTCCTATTTTTTGTGAGGAAATCAGCGCAATTTTGCTGTGGGGTCGAATCAATTTTCAAGGATATTCAGTGGATAGAATGCAACAATTACAAGACTGGTTAGCGCAAGTGCTGAATCAGCAAGCTTATACCCTAGTTCCCGCCTCAGGTGACGCCAGTTTTAGGCGCTATTTTAGGCTTAATTTAGCCCAGTCTGTGATGGGGCAAAGCAGCATGATAGTGATGGATGCACCGCCAGACAAAGAAGATGTATTGCCATTTATCAAAGTGGCGCAACTATTTCAGGCAGCCGGCGTAGCGGTTCCAAAACTATTTGCGCAAGATGTCGCACAAGGCTTTTTATTGCTCAGTGATTTTGGCGATACCACGCTGCTGATGGCTTTGCAGCCCTTGCAAGAAAGTCCCGCGCAGCAAGAAACGATAAGGCAGCAAGATACCCCCAAAATTATCGATTTATATCTTAAAGCCATCGATGTGTTAATCGATATTCAGATGGCTAGTCAGCCAGATATCTTGCCTGCTTATGACCAAACCTTGCTGATGCGTGAGCTAAGCTTATTCGATGATTGGTATATCGCCAAACATCTGAATACGCAGCTGACGGAAACACAGCAAGGCTGGCTGGACAATAGCTATCAAACCCTGCTCAACAATATCTTGGCGCAGCCCAATGGCTATGTGCATCGCGACTATCACTCAAGAAATCTGATGTTAAAAGCGGACGGCAGCTTAGGGGTATTAGACTTTCAAGATGCCGTGTATGGTCCGCTCAGTTATGACTTAGTATCCTTGCTGAAAGACGCCTATATTTGTTGGGACGAAGCCTTGGTGCTAGACCTCGCCATACGCTACTGGCAACGCGGTCGTCAACGCGGCTTAAACCTGCCAGCAGATTTCGCAGACTTTTACCGCGACTTTGAATGGATGGGCGCACAACGTCATATCAAAATCCTGGGCATTTTTGCCCGCTTAAACTACCGCGATGGCAAACAAGCCTATTTAAAAGATCTGCCCCTGGTGATGGACTATCTGCGCAAAGTCTGCGAACGCTATATCGAGCTAGCCCCTTTGCTGAAGTTGCTGAATCAGCTTGCAGGCACACAGCCAGCGGTGGGGTACACTTTTTAGCCCTATGAAACGCGCCATACAAAAGCCGCTTTACCAAAGCAATATGAAAGCTAGTTTGCTATGAAAGCCATACTGTGAAAGCCATGATACTAGCCGCTGGGCGCGGCGAGCGTATGCGGCCGTTGACTGACCATACGCCCAAGCCTTTGCTAGAAGTGGCGGGAAAGCCGTTAATTGTCTGGCATATTGAGGCCTTGGCGCGCGCCGGCTTTGTTGAATTGGTGATTAATCATGCGCATTTGGGGCAACAGATTGAACAGGCTTTGGGCGATGGTTCGGCTTGGGGGGTGAATATCGCTTACAGTGCCGAGGGGCAGGCGCTGGAGACCGCAGGGGGCATTGCCTATGCCTTGCATTTATTAGGCGAGCAGCCGTTTTTGGTGGTGAATGGCGATGTGTTTTGTGATTGCGACTTTGCCCATTTGCGTTTGCAGTCGCCTGATTTGGCGCATTTATTGATGGTGCAAAATCCGCCGCAGCATACTGCAGGCGATTTTTATTTAGCCCATGGCCGTTTGTCACAAGCGCAACAGTCAGAAGGCCAAGGCGAGCAACTGACTTTTTCTGGTATAGGCGTATATCACCCAGCACTATTTGCCGATATTGTGCCTGGGCAAAGCGCCAAGTTGGCGCCGCTGTTGCGTAGTGCCATGCAGCGTGGCTTGGTCAGTGGCGAGAAACTGAATGGCTTGTGGCATGATATCGGCACACCGCAACGCTTGGCAGAAATCAATGCGCTGATGCGCGCTGGCTAAGCGGGGAATTGATGGAGATAAGACAGTAGATTTAGAAGCAATCAGCAAGCGTAAGTCATGACGAACTTAAAGCGCGCGAGTAGGGACAAATAGCATGCACTACCCTTAATAGCGCATTAATTAGCGCAAGCAATGAATCAGCGTAATGAACTAATCAGCGCAATAAAGCAAAGGAATTTAGCCGTATGCAACAATTTAAACAAAGGCGTCAGCAACTATTGGCGCAATTGCCACCCGGTTTGCTGGTGTTAGCCACCGCGCCCGAGGCGATACGCAATCGCGATAGCCACTATCCGTATCGCTTTGATAGTTATTTCTATTATCTAACTGGCTTTACCGAACCTGAAGCTATTGTGATGATGGTGAATGGCGACACGCCCAAATCTATTCTATTTTGCCGCGATAAAAATCTAGAAAAAGAAATCTGGGATGGCTTCCGCTATGGTCCGCAAGCCGCGCAGCAGTTATTTGAATTTGATGAGGCGTATAGCATTAGCGAGTTTGCCAACAAACTGCTGGAATTGATGGCGAATCAGCCTAACTTATATGCCTGCTGGGGTGATAATGCTGCATGGGATCAACAGCTGATGCAGGCGTTAAACACGCTGCGCAATCAAGCCAGAACGGGCGTGCATGCACCGCAAAATCTAGTCGATATTCGGCCCTATTTAGACGATATGCGGCTGATTAAATCGGCAGATGAACAACAGCTGATGCGCCGTTCTGCACATATCGCTGCACTCGCCCATCAACGCGCTATGCGTAGCGTAACTGCGGGCATGTTTGAATATGAAATCGAGGCTGAGTTTCTCCATGAATTTTGCCGTCATGGCGCGCAATCGCCGGCTTATGGTTGTATCGTGGCAGGCGGTGCCAATGCTTGCACGCTGCACTATCACGCCAATAACTGCGAGCTCAAAGCAGGTGATTTATTGCTGATAGATGCAGGCTGTGAATTAGATGGTTATGCCTCGGATATCACCCGCACTTTTCCCGTCAGTGGCAAGTTTTCTGCTGCGCAAAAAGCGGTGTATGAGCTGGTGCTCCAAGCGCAATATGCCGCTATTGAATGCGTTAAAGTCGGGCAGCACTGGAATGCCCCGCACGAAGCCGCCGTCAAAGTGTTGGCGCAAGGCTTTAAAGATTTTGGCTGGTGTCAAGGTTCGCTGGATAGCATCATCGAAAGCGCCAGTTATCGACAGTTTTATATGCATAGAACAGGTCATTGGCTGGGCTTAGATGTGCATGATGCAGGGGAATACAAAACCGCACAGGGCGATTGGCGCGAATTACAAGCTGGCATGGTGAGCACAGTCGAGCCGGGCTGTTATATCCGCCCCGCTGATAATGTGGCAGAGGAATTTTGGCATATCGGCATTCGTATAGAAGATGATGTGCTGGTGACGGCGCAAGGGCCGGATATTTTATCCGCTGGTGCGCCCAAGACCGTGCAACAAATTGAGGACTTAATGCGCAATGACTAATGCGCTAGTTATCGCAGGTGGCGGTCCGGTGGGCATGTGTCTGGCTTTGCGCTTGGCCTTAGCTGGGGTATCGGTAATCGTACTGGAAGCCAAGCCGCAAGGGGCTTATTATCAAGACGACCGCGCATTGGCCTTGTCGCAAGCTAGCAAGCTGATGCTAGAGGCGCTGAATGTATGGCCACATATCGCCGCGATCACGCCTATCACAAGCATTCATGTGTCGCAAAAAGGCAGTCTAGGCCGCAGCTTATTGCGTGCCGCTGATCATGAGATGGAGGCGCTAGGCTATATCTTGTCCTATGGCAGTTTGATGCAGGCCATAGACCAAGTGATTGAGGCGCATCGCCAACATTCAGCAAGCGCGTTTGATTTGCAAATTCACTATGCTGCGCAAGTCACCAACATCCAGCCCGATAACCCAGCAGCGCATATTCAATATCAGCAGGAAAACCAAAGCCATCAGCTAAGCACCCCGCTGGCGGTGATTGCCGATGGTGGCCGCTCCTTGGCAGAGATTCCCGGCATACAGCGGATTAGCAAGGAATATGGACATCATGCGCTAGTGACTAAAGTGCAAGCTGAATTGGCGCATCAGGGGGTGGCTTATGAGCGCTTTACTCGCGAGGGTCCGGTGGCATTGTTGCCGAATGGCGAGCACGATTTTTCTTTGGTGTGGACTGGCCAAAGTGACTATGTGCAGCAGTTGATGACGCTGTCTGATCACGATTTTCTCAGTCAGTTGCATACGCATTTTGGCGACCGCGTGGGGCAGTTTTTGCAAGTGCAAAAGCGCATTTGTTTCCCGTTAAAACTTTCCTATTTAGACCAAGTGACGGCGGCGCATTTGGCGGTTATAGGCAACGCTGCGCAGACCATGCACCCAGTGGCAGGACAGGGTTTTAATGTCGGTCTGCGCGATGCTTGGCAGTTGGCAGAAGCGGTGATCGCCACAGCGCAACGTCAGCCTGCGCAAATCGGCAGCAGCGATTTCTTGCAGGCCTATCAACAAGGCCGCCAACGCGATACCCAAGGCGGTTTGAAATTTACTGATTTTCTGGTGCGCGGGTTTTCTAACGATATTATCGGGCTGGGCGCGATGCGCAGCCTAGGCTTGGCGCTATTCGATGTGCTTAGCCCAGTCAAATCACAATTGATAGAAAAAATGAGTTTCGGGAGTCAGCGCTAATGGCGGTATCCAGCAAACAAGGCGCGGCTAACGCATGGTCGGCAAATCAACTAGCCTCAGCGCATCAGTCGCTGCCCTCGGCAGAATATGACGCGCTTATCATAGGGGCTGGTATCGTTGGCCTAAGTGCCGCATTGGCGCTGCATCAGCAGGGTTATCATGTGGCGGTGCTAGAGCATAAGCCAGCAACAACACTAAATTTAAACCAACTGGATAGCCGCATTTATGCCATCACGCCGGGCAATCAGGCTTTGTTAAGTCAGTTGCAAGTGTGGCAGCAGATGGACGCCAGTCGTTATTGCACTATTCAGCGTATGCAGATTTGGGCAGACCCACAGCAAGCGCCGCTGCAATTCGATGCTTTCTCGGCAGGCATCAGCGCGATAGGCTACATCGTGGAAAGCCAACAGTTGCTGCATGCTTTATTACAGCAATGTCAGCAACAACAGGTCCCTGTGTTGTTTGATAGCCAGTTACAACAAGTGCTGCGTGACCCTGCAGGCGCGCTATCCTCTATCCATTTAATCACGCAACAACAACGCTTAAGCGCGCAATTGCTAATCGGCGCCGATGGCGCTAATTCTTGGCTAAGGCAGCAAGCCGCCATGACAGTGAAGCGCGATGCCTATCAACATCGTGCGCTAGTGGCTAATTTTAGTTGTGAATTTGACCACGCTAACTGCGCGCGCCAGTGGTTTATTGAGCAAGATATTTTGGCCTTGTTGCCATTGCCCAATAAGCAAGTGTCTATGGTGTGGTCCAGCCATCAAGCCGAGCAGTTGATGCAATTAGATGCCGAGCAATTGGCACAAGCGGTAGCCAGCGCCAGCGGCATGGCCTTAGGGCCACTCAAGCTGCTTGCGCCAGCGCAAACCTTTGCGCTAGCCAAACAATCGGTGCAGCACAGCGTCGCCGCCAATATCGTGCTGATAGGTGATGCCGCACACACCGTTCACCCCATGGCAGGCCAAGGGGTGAATTTAGGTTTGCGCGATGTGGCGCAACTGGCCAGTTGTTTGCAACATAAGCCCACCAATATTGGCGATTATTTATTGCTACGCCAATATGAGCGCGCCCGTAAACTAGATGTGCTGAGCATGCAGGGCTTTACCCACGGCTTATATGTATTGTTTCAACAGCAACAAACTTGGCTAAAAAAAATGCGACAATGGGGCATGCAGTTGCCCAATCGTTGGGCATGGCTAAAGCAACAATTGGTGCAACAGGCCATACGCTAATGCACAAAGTCTAGGCAGTATCTTTATTATCAGCAGTCAATTAACTTAAGGAAAATTCAATTGGGAAACCGTGCAAAGTGGTACAAAAATCTGTTGTTGTTAGTGTTAAGTTTAAGCAGTGCAGCGATATCACTTGTCGCCCATGCCAACGAGGCGATGTTAAAAAAGAGTATAGAAGCGGCCTATCCCAAATTCACTGTCGATAGTATTAGCAAGACCCCCTATGCCGGCTTATATGAGGTGTATATAGGTGGGCAGATTATTTATACCGACGAAAAATTTAGTTTTCTGATTGTAGAGGGCAGGGTGGTTGACCCCAAATCTAAAAAAGACCTGACCACTGAGCGCTTGACCGAATTAAACAAAATCGATTTTGCCGGCTTGCCCTTAGATTTAGCCATCAAAGTAGTGAAAGGCAATGGCAGCCGCAAGATGGCGGTATTCTCCGATCCAGATTGTCCGTTTTGTAAACGCCTAGAGCAGAACGAGCTGGTGGATATTTCAGAAGCGACCATTTACACCTTTTTATTGCCGCTGGATCAGTTACATCCTGATGCGGCCAACAAAGCCAAATTGATTTGGTGCGCCCCTGATAAAGCCAAGGCGTGGCAAGATTGGGTGATCAATGGTGCGTTGCCAAAAAAATCTGCTAGCTGTGAGGCGCCACTAGAAAAGATTGCCAATGTGGCCAAAAAATATGCAGTGACCAGCACGCCAACCTTGTTTTTTGCTGATGGAAAAAGGTTGACTGGCGCCTATCCAGCGGCTGAAATCGACAAGGCTTTAGGCAGAAAGTAAAAAAATGTAAGTTAGCTGTGACATTTTGTAAGAAATTGCTTGACATATCAGAAAAACAAAAGTAAAACGACAGACCGGAGTTTGAGATTTCGTAATAACAAATGCTCTGTACACAAGGGTCAATTGTTTGAAATACAAACATTTTGGGGGGAAACCCTTTTGTGAATAGTAAGGAAAGTAATAAATGGCAACAGGTACCGTAAAATGGTTTAACGATTCTAAGGGGTTCGGTTTTATCACTCCTGATGATGGTGGTGATGACTTATTCGCGCACTTTTCCGCAATTGTTGAATCTGGCTATAAAAGCTTGAAAGAAGGTCAACGCGTTACATTCGATGTAACCGAAGGCGCTAAAGGCAAGCAAGCCTCTAATATTCAAAAGGCAGCTTAATCCAGATCAAATAAAAAGGCCTGTTTATCAGGCCTTTTTTATTTTCACGTCTTTTGCTTGCTAAGCAAGCGTCTGCTGCAGATTTACTTCATTGCATCTCATCTAATTTCATCTGGCATTACAGATAGCGCACGATTTCATGCGCAAATTCCATGCTGCCCACTTGGGTGGCGCCCTCCATTTCCGAAGAAAAGTCTTGCGTCACGCGTTTGGCTTGAATGGCTTTGCCTACCGCATTAATCACCAAGTCGGCGGCTTCTGTCCAGCCCATATGACGCAACATCATCTCGGCGGACAAAATCAATGAGCAGGGGTTGGCGATATTCTTACCAGCTATCTTGGGCGCGGTACCGTGGGTGGCTTCAAACATAGCGACCGTATCCGATAAATTGGCTCCGGGGGCTATGCCTATCCCGCCTACCTGTGCGGCTAGCGCGTCGGACATATAATCGCCATTCAGATTAAGCGTGGCCACGACATCATAATCACTGGGGTGCAGTAAGATTTCTTGCAAGAAAGCGTCGGCAATACAGTCTTTCACGATAATACCTTGCGGTAATTTGCACCATGGGCCGCCATCGATCTCGACAGCGCCAAATTCCTCTTTGGCCACTTGATAGCCCCAATCACGGAAGCCGCCTTCGGTGAATTTCATAATATTGCCTTTGTGCGCAATGGTCACCGAGCTGCGTTGATTATCAATCGCGTATTGAATCGCTTTACGCACCAAACGCTTGCTGCCATCAACTGACACCGGCTTAATGCCGATGGCAGAGCTTTCTGGGAAGCGAATTTTTTTGCGCGCGCCCATATCGCTTAAAAAGCTAATCACTTTTTCCACTTCAGGGGTGCCTGCCGCCCATTCGATGCCGGCATAAATATCTTCGGTATTCTCACGGAAAATCACCATATCGGTTTTTTCTGGATGCTTGAGTGGGCTGGGGACGCCAGAGAAATATTGAATTGGGCGCAAGCACACATACAAATCCAACTCTTGCCGCAAGGTCACATTTAAAGAACGCATGCCGCCACCGACCGGCGTGGTGAGAGGGCCTTTGATGGAAATCACATAATCTTTGACCGCCTGCATGGTTTCTTCTGGCAGCCAAGTATTGGCGTCATACAGCTTGCTGGCTTTCTCGCCGGCATACACTTCCATCCAAGCGATTTTGCGTTGATTTTGATAGGCTTTGCTGACCGCACTGTCGATCACCAAGTGCATGGCTGGCGTAATATCAACGCCTATGCCATCGCCTTCAATAAATGGGATAATGGGTTGTTGGGGCACATTTAGCGTGAGATTTTTATTGATGGTAATTTTTTCACCAAATGCGGGCGCTTTGATTTTACTAGACATGATTTCCCTTAAACGATAATTGAAAAACTAGACTTCAATGTTAGTGTTATTTAACAAGCCTTATGGCGTGATTAGCCAATTTAGCGCGCATGAAAAACACGCCACGTTGGCGGACTATATCGCAATTCCCAAAGTTTATCCGGCGGGGCGATTAGATACTGACAGTGAAGGATTGCTTATTTTAACTGATGATGGCGCGCTACAACACCGCCTTGCCCATCCTAAGCACAAACAAATCAAAACTTATTGGGCGCAAGTCGAGGGCAGTCCCGATGAGCAGACACTGATGCCGCTGCGGCGCGGCGTGGATTTAGGCGATTTTGTCACGCAAGCAGCGCAAGTCAGCATCATCGCTGAGCCAGCTGATTTATGGCCACGCAACCCGCCGATACGAGAACGACAGCATATTCCCACTACTTGGTTGGAAATCAAAATCAGTGAAGGCAAAAATCGCCAAGTGCGCCGTATGACCGCCAATATCGGTTTCCCTACGCTCAGACTGATACGCTATGCGATAAGCGATTACACGCTAGCGCAAATCCCTCCTGGGCAATATCAGCTAATTAAATAAGCATCATCTACAGACTAAGCAATTTAGCCGCGCGCGCATGGCAGCTGGCTGGCTTATGGTAAAATCGTGGCTTTATTTTGCATGGCGCGCACATTATGTCGGGCAATACTTTCGGAACATTATTTACCCTCACTTCATTTGGCGAATCGCATGGTCCTGCCATAGGCGGTATCGTTGATGGCTGCCCACCCGGACTGCCTTTGTCGGCTGAGGATTTGCAAGTGGATTTAGACCGCCGCAAACCGGGCACTTCGCGTCATGTGACGCAGCGCAAAGAAGATGATTTGGTGGAAATTCTGTCTGGTGTATTTGAAGGCGTCACCACTGGCGCACCGATAGGTTTTATTATTCGCAACACCGATCAGCGTAGCCAAGACTACAGCAAAATCATGAATACCTTCCGCCCTGGGCATGCCGATTACACCTATACGCAAAAATATGGTGTGCGCGATTACCGCGGTGGTGGCCGTTCTAGTGCACGCGAAACCGCAGTGCGTGTGGCGGCTGGGGCGATTGCCAAGAAATGGCTAGCACAACGATATGGGGTCACGATACGCGCTTATTTAAGCCAATTAGGCGAGCTCACAGTACCCTTTGTCAGTTGGCAAGACGTGGCTCACCCAGACAATAAAATCTTCTCCCCGAATATGGCCATGATGCCGCAACTAGAGGCCTATTTAGACCAAATTCGCAGTCAGCGCGATTCAGTCGGTGCGCGCATTACCGCTGTAGCACAAGGCGTACCTGTGGGTTGGGGGGAGCCAGTATTCGACAGGCTAGACGCGGATATCGCCTATGCCATGATGGGCATCAATGCTTCTAAAGGGGTAGAGATAGGCGCTGGCTTTGCCTCGGTAGCGCAATTAGGTAGCCAACATGGCGATGAATTGACCCCACAAGGATTCACCACCAACCATGCCGGTGGCACTCTAGGCGGCATCTCTAGCGGGCAAGATATCGTGGTCAATGTAGCGTTTAAACCGACTTCTAGTATTCCGCAAGAGCGCCGTTCTATCGATCAATCCGGCGATGCGGTGATGATGCAAACCACCGGTCGCCATGACCCGTGCGTGGGCATACGCGCCACCCCTATCGTAGAAGCGATGCTAGCCTTGGTATTGATAGACCATGCCTTGCGCCATCGTGCGCAGTGCGGCGATGTGCAGTCAGCGACGCCTGCCATCTAGCTTGGCTATCTATCGCTACCAGCTTGGCCTAGCCACCATGCCTGTGCTCTAACCGGCAATGATGGTCCGCAATTAAAGCCCGCAACCATGCAAGTTCCTTACTGGCAACTATCCTTTTTTTACTTCGCTTATTTTAATTTTGTCGGCGCTTTTGCCCCATATTGGAGCTTATATTTGCAATCGCTGGCATTCAGTGCTTTGCAAATCGCGGTGCTGATGTCTTTGTTTCAAGTGGCGCGTATCTTCTCGCCAGGTTTATGGGGTTGGTTAGCCGACCACTACGACCAGCGCGTCAAGCTAGTGCAATGGTTGGCTGGGTTAAGTTTAATTTCCTATCTTGGCGTGTTTGTCGGCAGCAGCTATCAATGGTTATTCGCCGTGATGCTATTGCTAAGCTTTTTTTGGAGCGCCTCGCTACCGCTGATCGAAACCATCACGCTAGGACATTTACGCGATCGCCTAGATCGCTACGGCCATATCCGTTTATGGGGCTCGATAGGCTTTATTGTGGCGGTGATAGGCTTAGGTTATCTGCTCGATTGGTTTGCTATACGCATATTGTTATGGCTGATTTTGGCCTTTTTATGTGCGGTGTTCGTGCTGTCATTTCGCGTTCCAGACGCCGTTATCCAACATATCCAAAGCCCGCATGAGTCGCTTTGGCATATTCTGCGCCGGCCACACGTCGTCGCCCTAATGGTGGCTTGTCTAGCCATGTCAGCCGCGCATGGTGTGTATTACACCTTCTATTCAATCTACTTGGTGCAACATGGCTATAGCAAATCACAAGTGGGCTGGTTGTGGGCTTTGGGGGTGGTATGCGAGATTTTAATTTTTCTGTGGATGCCCAAGCTAAGCAAGCGATTTAGCCTAAAACGCATCTTAATGGTGACCCTGCTAATCGCTTTTATTCGCTTTAATTTAATCGGCTGGGCAGTGTCGTATTGGCTATTAGTCTTATTAGCGCAAACCCTACACGCCGCCACCTTCGGCGCCTACCACGCCTCCGCAGTCGCGCTTACCCACCAATATTTCAAAGGCAAACACCAATCCAAAGGCCAAGGCCTATACACCAGCATCTCCTACGGCGTAGGCGGCACCATAGGCGGCCTAATCTCCGGCTACGCATGGGAAGCAGTAGGCCCGCAATGGACTTTTAGCATCAGCGGGGGAATTGCATTAGTGGGATGTTTATTATTTGTTTGGCTAGAACGCAATCAAGCCAAAGCTAAAATAGTTTAGTAGCAAAAACAAACCCCCAGAAAAGGGGGTTTCAATCTAGCAGGGGAAATACTTAGTGGGTGACTTAGCTTAAGCGTTTATCTTTCTCGATGAGCGCGTAGGCGGAGTGGTTGTGGATGGATTCGAAGTTTTCTGATTCCACCACAAACTTGTCTATGCGGCTTTCGTTATTCAGCGCGGTGGCGACGTCGCGCACCATGTCTTCAACGAATTTGGGATTGTCATAAGCGCGTTCAGTGACAAACTTTTCGTCTGGACGTTTTAGCAGACCATACAGCTCGCAAGAAGCTTGTGATTCCACCATGCTGATTAAATCTTCTACCCAGATAAAGTCATTGATTAAGGCGGTTACTGTGACATGCGAACGTTGGTTGTGCGCGCCGTAATCAGAAATCTTTTTCGAGCAAGGGCATAAGCTGGTCACTGGGACCAATACTTTGACCGTGATATCGAATTTGCCTTGTTTGATTTCGCCGATAAACGTGACTTCATAATCCAACAAGCTTTGCACGCCAGACACTGGGGCAGCTTTGTTGATAAAGTAAGGGAAGGTCATTTCTACATAACCAGACTCGGCTTCTAAGCGTTTCACCATTTCACCTACGATGGTCTCGAAAGACTCAATCGAGATTTCACGCTTGTTCATATTCAGGATTTCAACAAAGCGCGACATATGCGTGCCTTTGAAGTTATGTGGCAAATGCACATACATATCAAACATGGCCACGGTATGCTGCACACCACCGCTTTTGTCTTTCACTTTGACAGGGTGACGTATAGATTTGATACCGACTTTATCAATCGCTAAATGACGCACATCAGGGGTGTTTTGTACGTCCTCAATGGGGAGTTGTGCAATGGTATTCATGGGATTCCTAACTTATTTCGTTTCAGCTTAAATCGTTTGAGAGATTATAACGAATACTTGAGTAATTTGCTAGGTTAATTGTTGGATGATGGCGACAAGACCATCTGCACTTAACCCACAATCGGACAACATTTGTTCGTGGTTGCCATGTTCGATAAATGTATCCGGTAAACCAACAGAGTGAGTTTTGCCGGCAAAGTTCAATGCCTGTAGCGTCTCTAATACCGCCGAACCGGCGCCACCCTGCACAGTATTTTCTTCTACTGTGATAATCAAGCGGTGGCTGGCGGCAATCTGCGCAATCATGGCCTGATCTAGTGGCTTAATAAAACGCATATTGACCACGCTAGCGTTACATTTTTCCGCGGCTTGTAAGGCGGGTGCCAACATACTACCAAAGGCCAAAATGGCGATATCTTTACCTGAACGCAGCAGTTCCGCTTTGCCTACAGGGATAGGCTCAAGCCCCGCTTGTATGGCGGCTCCTGGGCCTGTGCCACGTGGATAGCGCACCGCGCTTGGACCATTATGTTGGAAGGCGGTCGTCAGCATACGGCGACACTCGTTTTCATCTGCCGGCGCCATCAGCAATATATTGGGAATACAGCGCAGATAACTTAGATCAAAGCTCCCAGCGTGGGTAGGGCCATCGGCGCCGACCAAGCCAGCACGGTCTATGGCAAACATGACAGGCAGATTTTGTAGGGCAATATCATGAATCAGTTGATCATAAGCGCGTTGTAAAAAAGTCGAATAAATCGCCACCACCGGCTTTAAGCCCTCGCAGGCTAATCCAGCGGCAAAAGTCAGCGCGTGCTGTTCAGCGATGCCGACATCAAAATAGCGCTGCGGAAATTGTTCAGCAAAGGCATTTAAACCAGAACCATCGCACATGGCTGGCGTAATGGCGATTAAGCGCTGGTCTTGTTGCGCCATATCGACCAACCATTCGCCAAACACTTCGGTATAAGTTTTGCCTTTCTTGCTGCTTAGTGCGGCGCCATCTTGTGGGTTAAATTGCCCCACGCCATGATATTTGCCTGGGCTTTCTTCTGCAGGGGCAAAGCCATGGCCTTTTTGCGTCACCACATGCAGAAACTGCGGGCCATTTAACTTACGAATATTGCTTAAAGTGGTCACCAATGTATCTAAGTCATGGCCATCTATTGGGCCGATATAATTAAAACCAAACTCCTCAAACAAGGTGCCCGGTGTCATCATGCCTTTGACGTGTTCCTCGGCGCGTTTGGCAAATTCCAATACCGGCGGCATCACGCCTAGCACTTTTTCACTAGATCGGCGCATGCTGGTGTAGAGCCGTCCGGAAAGCAATTTGGCTAGATAGTTTTGCAAGGCGCCGACATTTTCCGAAATGGACATATCGTTGTCATTCAGGATTACCAATACATTGGCATCCATAGCGCCAGCATTATTCAGCGCCTCAAACGCCATTCCGGCGGTCATTGCACCATCGCCTATAATCGCTACAGCGCGTCTATCTAATCCCAGTTTCTGTGCGGAAACGGCCATGCCTAGGGCGGCTGAAATGGAGGTGCTGGAATGGCCAACACCAAAGCAGTCATATTCACTTTCTTGCCGGCGCGGAAAGCCAGCGATGCCACACGCTTGCCTTAAGCTATGCATTTGCTGACGGCGGCCAGTCAAAATTTTATGCGGATAAGTCTGATGGCCAACATCCCAAACCAATCTATCCTCGGGGGTGTTAAACACGTAATGCAGTGCGATAGTCAGCTCTACTACCCCTAGATTTGAGGATAAATGGCCGCCCGTTTGCGCCACGCTTTGAATCAAGAATTGGCGCAACTGTTGCGCCAATTCAGGCAATTGCTTGCGGTTGAGTTCCCGCAACTGATGCGGAAAATCAATCGTCTCTAGAAGGTCATAAGGGTGCTCAGAGTGGGTTGACATCAATAGGCTCGCTGGGCAATAAATTGGGCAATTTGTATCAATCGAGTAGCAGCTACATCTACTTGCTTTGCATCAGATAAGGCTTGGACGGCTTGTTGCACCAATTGTTCAGCCAATTCTTGCGCTTTAGCTAGGCCTAGCAACGCAACATAAGTGGGCTTGTTGTGCAAAGCGTCTTTGCCCGCAGTTTTGCCCAAGGTCTGGGTATCCGCCTGCGCGTCCAACACATCGTCCATCACCTGAAAAGCCAAGCCTATGGCTTGCGCATATTGCTGCAAGGAGCTTAGCTTATGCGCTGCAGCTTGGTCAGCGGCATACGCGCCAAGTAGTGTAGCGGCTTGGATTAACGCGCCAGTTTTTAATTGATGCATTTGTTCCAGTTGCGCTAAATCCATGGCTTTGCCGACATGGGCTAAATCAATTGCTTGCCCACCGGCCATGCCCAAGGAGCCTGAGGCTTGTGCCAGCAAGGCCAGCATCTTGAGTTGTTGCTGTGCATCGCTATGCAGATCAGCGCGACTTAATACGCTAAATGCCAGCGTTTGTAAGGCATCGCCCGCTAGTAAAGCGGTCGCCTCATCAAACTGACGATGACAAGATGGCTTGCCACGGCGCAAGTCATCATCGTCCATACAAGGCAAATCATCATGAATCAGCGAATAAGCGTGCATACATTCCAGCGCCACTGCCACCACATCAATACGTTGCACAGGACTGCCACAATATTCGCCAGCGGCATACGCTAGCATGGCACGCAAGCGTTTACCGCCACCTAAGCAGGCATAGCGCATGGCTTGATGCAAGCGCGTGGGATTCAGATGTTCAGCCGGCAAGTGTTGCTGCAAAGCTTGCTCGGTGCGCTGTTGCACCATTTGGCTCCATTGCGAAAATTGTAGCTCAGCAGACATGAAGGCAGCCTTATGCGCTTGTTAGTTGTCTTGTAAAGGCTTGAGCGTTTGTTGCTCAGTCAATATACGCACTTGTTGTTCGGCTTCCGCCAGCGTTTGTTGGCATTGTTGTAACAAGGCAGTGCCGCGTTTAAACGCAGCCAGAGAATCTTGCAAAGGCAGTTGCTGGCTTTCCATCTGGCGAATAATCGCCTCCAGTTCAGCCATCGCCGTCTCAAAATTGGGTGGGGAGGAGTTTTCAGTCATACGCTATTTTACCTTATTCAGTCCTAGCCTATTTAAATTGGCGAATCTTCAGCTTGAAAGATGGCTTGCAAAAATTGTGCGATATCGCTGATTTCCTGCTCGCAAACACTGTGCCCCATGGCATAGCATGATTGGGCAGGTTGAGTTTTGTGCATGGGCATAACTGGCTAAAGCGTGCTTTTGCGGCAGATAGCTAGATAACATAATCAAGCCCGCTAATGGCAGAGGATAGGCTAAGCCACAATAGGCCGCCATGGCGCCACCCTGCGAGAAGCCTACTAAGGCAATGCGTTGACTGCTCAGGCCAGCATCTAATTGTGTTTGTATTAAAGCCTGAATCTCCAGCGACGTCGCCTGCATACCGACCACATCTTGCGGGTCATTGCCGCCTAGGCCAACAATATCAAACCAAGCGCGCATTTCAACACCATGATTCAAGGTCACCGGCCGATATGGCGCATGCGGGAAAATAAAGCGCGTATTAGCTAGTTCAAGTTGCGACACGATGGGCGCGAAATCATGTCCATCTGCGCCCAATCCATGAAGCCAAATCACACACTGTCGAATATCTGGCGAGCTGTCTATCTGTATGGTTTCAAGCATGGTTGTGCAACCCGTTCACAATAAAAAAGCCCAGTGCAGGCACTGGGCTGAGAGGCTTGAGCCAAATTACTTGCCTTCGGCTTTGGCTTTTAGGCCATTTAAACCAGCATCAAAAATGCTATTCACTGCTTTAAGCGCAGATTCATCGTCCTGTCCGGCAGGGATAGGAGGGTTAAGTTTATACACGCGGTAAAAGCGACCCAACCAAGTGACTGTGCTTTCGCCAGCGCCTGGACCAGCTTTTACGCTAATCTTGCCGTTAAAGTCAGCGACTGGCACGGCGCCTTCTAAAATCTCATACTTCAACACCATGTCTTTATCGTCTGTGCTGCGGATTTTTTCTAATACCGTACCGCCTGCTTTCAGCGTTAATAGACGCACATTGATATCATTGCCAGCGTCGTCTTTTTTGCTTTCTAGTTTGGTATTGCTAACCAAAGGCAACCAGCTTTGCACCTGACCGACGTCTTTGACTATGCCCCATACCTTGGCGGCATCGGCCTTTATCACCATCTCTTTTTCAACTTTTTGCGGGCTAGGGCCGTGCGCATAAGCATTCATCACAAAAGCGCTCATGGCGATAAAAGCTAACAATCTGTTCATTTATTTTCTCCACTGAATATCTAAAAAAAAGCCTTAACACATGCAAAATCTGTAGCGACTTGCTAGGCCAAAAACCAAGCCAGTACTTTACCTAAGTTTGTCAATTTTGACGAGATACACAAGCCATCAAAAACGAAATAAATTACTGCAAAATAAATTGCCCAAAAGCGCGGCTTTTAGCGCCACTTTTAACGCTGCTTATCGCCTTGCTTGCGGCGGTATTAGCGCCATCAGTGGCGCTTGCGTCTAAGCTTGGAATCACGCTGATATCGCCGCTAGACCAGTTGGTCACCACGATTTCTGCGCTGCTGTGCACCACGCTAATGCCTTCCGGCACTTCACCCACCGCAATAAGTTGTAATGTGAGTCCGCTGCGAGCATCTAATACGCTGATATCGTCATCTTGCGTATTGCTGACATAAATCTGTCGCCCGTCAGCGCTTTCTGCCACGCAATAGGGATGCTCGCCCACCCGCCAATGTTGCACTTGAAGTGGCTGGGGCGGGCTGCTAGCGATATGGCTAAGATCGATTTGCGACACGCTATTGCTCAACACATTCACCACATATAAAAAACGCCCATCACGGCTTAAGGTCAGGCCAAAAGGATGTTTTTGTACTGCCACGCGATGCATGGTTAAGCCGCTGGCAATATCAATAATGGAAACTTGGTCTTGGTCGCGATTGGCCACCAGCAAATATTGTCCGTCCAAGCTCACGGCTAAGCCTGCAGGCGCTTGGCCGGTGATAATTGTTTTATGCAGTTGCAAGCTGTGCGCCGCCAGCATTTGCACTTGATTGCCTGTCCAGTCGGCCACAAACAGCCATTGCTGGTCAGGCGACAAGGCTAGCCCGACCGGTGAACCGGTCACTTGAATCTGTTGCAGCAGCTGCAAGCTGTTGCCATCGATTACGCTAATCTGCTGACTATCCACATTGCTGATATACACGCGTTTGCTTTGTTGTGCGATGGCGATGCCTACCGGCGCCTTGCCCACGGCAATTTTTTTCAGCAGTTGGCGCGCTGCGATATCGATCACCGATACCGTATCCTCGCCTTGGTTGGTGATAAAAGCCAAGGCTTGTGCATTAGCCGATGGCGCTAAAAAAATGCCCATTAAGCAAAGCCAGCAGCCCCATTTAACTATCATGCGCATCAGCGATTTCCTTGATTCACTTAAACAAGCTAGCAATTTTAGCCCGACTGGTGCGCTTTAGCTTTGCAATCCGCTGGAAATATGAAAAAATTGCCATGAACATAAAATTTAAGGTATTTGGATATGATAGATCGTGATGGTTATCGTCCGAATGTCGGCATTATTCTCTGCAATCATAAGAACGAAGTTTTTTGGGGAAAACGAGTAAAAGAACACTCTTGGCAGTTTCCTCAAGGGGGCATTAAACACGGTGAGTCGCCAGAAGCGGCGATGTATCGTGAGTTAATGGAAGAAGTCGGACTTCGCCCCGAGCACGTCAAAATTTTAGGCCGCACCCGCGATTGGTTGCGTTATGACGTGCCTAGCACTTGGGTTAAAAGAGAATGGCGCGGTACATATCGGGGACAAAAGCAGATTTGGTTTTTGTTGCGTTTGGTTGGCAAAGATACCGATGTCTCGCTCAGAGCCTCAGAGCACCCTGAGTTTGACGCTTGGCGCTGGAGCGATTATTGGTTTCCTATCGATAGCGTGATTGAATTTAAGCGCGAAGTGTATCGCAACGCACTCAATGAATTGGCCCTCATTCTGTTTCCCAAAAATACCGGTCCTAGATTGCGTTATCCCGCCAATAGACCGCGCCGAGTGAAAGGCTAGCCTTTACGCCAGCATTACCCAACCAGCAGGGGCTATGCCCCTGTTTTATTTGGCCGACATCGCCTCACCTAGTTGTACCGCTTTGCCAGCTTGCCAATCGGCATGCCACTGAGCTGAGCCCGCAGGCAATAGCACGATCACGGTAGAACCCAGCAGAAAACGTCCCATTTCCTCGCCTTGCGCCAGATGTATGGCTTGTGAGGCATAATCCCAACGTTGAATGTTGCCGCTGCGTGGCGGATTCACCACCCCATGCCAAACCGTGGCCATGCTGCCGACGATGGTGGCGCCCACCAAAATCATGACAAACTTGCCCGCCTTGCCCTGAAACTCACAAATCACGCGCTCATTGCGGGCAAATAAACCTGGCACATATTCAGCCGTCAGCGGATTGACAGAAAACAGGCTGCCCGGCACATAGGTCATACTCAACAGTTGGCCGGCGCAGGGCATATGGATGCGGTGGTAATCCCTAGGGCTAAGATAAATCGTGGCAAAGCGCCCCTGCTGGTAATCCGCCTGCATCTGGCTGTCGCCAGCCAATAGCGCGGCTAGCGAGTAATGGTGCTGTTTGGCTTGAATCAGGCTGCCCTGCTGAATATCACCACATTGGCTAATCTTGCCATCAACTGGGCATACCAATTGCGCACGCGCTTGGCGGCGTAAGCCGGCTTTGAGGGGGCGGGTAAAGAAGGCGTTAAAGCTGGCATAGCTGGCGATATCACTATGCGCTGCCTCATGCATATCCACTTGATAACGCTTAATAAACCATGCAATAAAACGCTGCGTGAGCCAGCCTAGGCGGGCATTGGCTAAACGCCCAGCCAGCGCGGTAATGGCTTGTTTGGGCAACGCATATTGTAGATAAATGGAAAACGGCTTTAGCGACATAAATTCCAGCACCATAAAAAAAGGGGAAGAACTAGGCTTCCCCTTTGGATTTGCGAAGAAAAATTAGGGATTTGCGAAGAAAAATTAGTTTTTGCTTTGATCCACTAATTTGTTTTTGGCTATCCATGGCATCATGGCGCGCAATTTACCGCCCACCTGTTCAATCTGATGCATCGCGGTCAAACGACGACGTGCTGTCATTTCAGGATAGTTGGTACGGCCTTCTAAGATAAAGCGTTTGGCATAATCACCATTTTGAATATTGGCCAAAGCCTGACGCATGGCCTTGCGTGATTCTTCATTAATCACTTGTGGGCCAGTCACATACTCACCATATTCAGCGTTGTTGGAAATTGAGTAATTCATATTGGCAATACCGCCTTCATACATCAAATCAACAATTAGCTTTAATTCGTGCAAGCACTCGAAATAGGCCATCTCAGGCGCATAACCGGCTTCCACCAAGGTCTCAAAACCCGCTTTCACCAACTCTACTGCGCCACCGCACAATACCGCTTGTTCACCAAATAAATCGGTTTCGGTTTCTTCACGGAAGTCAGTTTCAATCACGCCGCCCTTAGTGCCGCCATTGGCTGCTGCATAGGACAAAGCGATGTCTTTAGCGTTGCCGCTAGCGTCTTGATAGACCGCGATTAAAGAGGGCACACCGCCGCCTTTTAAATATTCAGAACGCACGGTATGACCTGGGCCTTTAGGCGCAATCATAATCACATTCATTTCTTTGCTAGGCACGATTTGGTTGTAGTGTATATTGAAGCCGTGTGCAAAGGCCAAGGTCGCACCTTTCTTCAAATACGGAGCCACTTCACTGTGGTAAATCGCTGCCATGGATTCATCTGGCAACAGAATCATCACTAAGTCAGCATTTTTTACTGCTTCTGGAATTTCTGCCACTTGATGGCCAGCGGCCTGAGCTTTGCTCCAAGAGCTACCTTCTTTACGCACGCCAACTGTGACATTGACGCCGGAGTCTTTTAGGTTCTGCGCATGGGCATGACCTTGTGAACCATAACCCACGATGGTGACCTTCATTTTTTTGATAATGGAGAGGTCAGCGTCTTTATCGTAATAAACTTTCATGTTTTACCTTTCAGGACTTTCTATCTAATTAAATTCAATAAACCAAGCCAATTAAACTTTTAAAATTCTATCGCCACGCCCTATACCAGAGGCGCCAGTCCGCACAGTTTCCAAAATCACCGAGCGATCCAGCGCTTCTAAAAAGGCGTCCAGCTTAGAGCCAGAGCCAGTCATCTCTATGGTGTAGCTACCATCTGCCACATCGATAATGCGGCCACGGAAAATATCACTAATCCGTTTCATTTCTTCGCGCAAAGGCCCAGTGGCTTTGACTTTGACTAACATCAGTTCGCGCTCGATAAAACGGCCATCATTTAAATCTAACACCTTGACCACATCGACCAATTTATTCAGATGTTTGATGATTTGTTCAATCACATCATCTGAACCCGAGGTAACTATAGTCATGCGCGACAGCGTTTCGTCTTCAGTAGGCGCTACCGTTAACGACTCAATGTTATAACCACGCGCAGAGAATAAGCCGGCCACACGAGAAAGCGCGCCCGCCTCATTTTCCATCAATAGCGAGATAATATGTTTCATTAACCTTCTCCCTCGCTAGCAGCCTCATCAGCGCCCGGCTCATCGCCCAAGATCATCTCTGACAAGCCTTTGCCATTGGGCACCATAGGGAACACATTTTCTTTTTGGTCGGTGACAAAATTCATAAATACCAAGCGATCTTTCATGGCAAACGCTTCTTGTAGCGCACCTTCTACATCATCAGGACGCTCGATATTCATGCCCACATGGCCATACGATTCGGCCATTTTGACAAAATCAGGCAAGCTATCCATATACGACTCAGAGTAGCGGTTGTTATAGAAAAACTCTTGCCACTGACGCACCATGCCCAGATAGCGGTTGTTGAGCAGAATGATTTTGATAGGCAGATTAAATTGTTTACAGGTAGATAATTCCTGAATATTCATCTGTATGCTGCCCTCGCCAGTGACGCAAGCCACTTGCGCATCGGGGAACGCCAACTGACAGCCCATGGCGTAGGGCAAGCCCACACCCATGGTGCCTAGGCCGCCAGAGTTAATCCAACGTCTAGGTTTGTCGAATTTGTAATATTGCGCAGCCCACATTTGGTGTTGGCCAACGTCAGAAGTCACAAAAGCATCGCCCTTGGTCACTTTCCATAATTTTTCTATCACTTGTTGTGGCTTGATAATGCCATCTGCCAAGCGGTAGCTAGCGGTGTTCTTGCCACGCCATTGTTCAATCTGCGCCCACCATTGTTTGATGGCAGCTGTATCGGGACGCTTGCTTTCCGCAGCCAATAATTCATTCATTTCAGCCACGACTGATTGCACATGGCCAACGATAGGCACATCTACTTTAACGCGCTTGGAAATAGAAGAAGGATCCACATCAATATGAATAATGGTGCGTGGCACACTTAAGAAGTGGTCTGGATTGCCGATGACGCGGTCATCAAAACGCGCACCAACCGCCAACAACACATCGCAATTCTGCATAGCATTATTCGCTTCATAAGTGCCGTGCATGCCCAACATACCGACATATTGCGCATCGGTAGCGGGGTAGCCACCCAAGCCCATCAGCGTATTGGTCACCGGGAAACCCAAGGTTTTGGCCAGCTTGACTAACTCAGCCGCTGCATCGCCCAACACCAAGCCACCGCCGGTGTAAATCATCGGACGTTTGGCTTCGAGTAATAATTTAACGGCTTTTTTGATTTGCCCAGAATGCCCTTTCACCACCGGCGTATAAGAACGCATCTCTATGGTTTTGGGGTAAGCATATTCAGCGATATCCGCCGTGATATCTTTAGGAATATCCACCACCACCGGACCAGGACGGCCGCTGGAAGCGATATAAAAAGCTTTTTTCATGGTGATGGCTAAATCACGCGCATCTTTCACCAAGAAATTATGTTTCACGCATGGGCGCGTTACCCCCACCATATCCACCTCTTGGAAAGCGTCCATGCCTATTGCCGCCGTCGGCACTTGACCGGAAATCACCACCAAAGGCACTGAGTCCATATACGCGGTAGCAATGCCGGTCACCGCATTAGTGGCACCGGGACCCGAAGTGACCAAAGCCACACCAACGCGACCGGTAGCTCGTGAATAAGCGTCTGCCGCATGCACCGCAGCCTGCTCATGACGCACCAAGATATGCTTAAACTTGTTTTGTTTAAACAAAGCGTCGTAGATATGTAAAACAGCCCCACCAGGATAGCCGAATACAAATTCAACATTTTCCTCGTGCAAACAGCGCATGATAATTTCCGCGCCGCTCAACTGTTCGGTTTTTTGATAACTGCTATCGTCCATATAAATTTGCGTGTCATAAACTTTTGGGAACCCTGAACAGTATCTTGTTACGGCTATTTGGTCAAGGTCTAGGGGTGGGACATTATAAGAAAATCAAGCGATTAGTTGGGCAATCGCTTGGCGGAGAAGGGGGGATTTGAACTCCCGAAGGATTATTCACCCTTGCCTGATT
>CAYNLW010000015.1:0-8147 GCA_964398195.1 uncultured Methylophilaceae bacterium
GCACATTTGCCATCATAAACTCCTTAAATTTTTTAAGAGATGATTTAAAGCATCATTTGCTGTAGATTATAATCGTATAATTAAAAACTTAGCCGTAATTTATAGAAATATTTTGAAGGTAAATTGCTGTATTTGTTGGATTTACAAGTTTGAAGGCGAAGATGCGATAGATGTTCATTTGGAGGATTATCATTGATGAAGTCTTTAAGAGATCCTAATCGAAAACCCACCCACCCCGGCGAGTTTCAGCGTGAAGTGGTTTTGCCTGAACTAGGCGTCACGTAAACAAAATTGGCGCAGCATTTGGGCGTTAGTCGGTTGACTGTGTCGGAGATTTTGCTGGAGAAGCGTGGCGTTAGTGCTGAGATGGCGGTTCGCATTGCGGTAGTAGCGGGTGGTTCGCCTGAGCTTTGGCTGAATATGCAAATGCGCTTGGACTTGTGGCAGGCGCAGCAAAAATTTGCCCAGCATCCCGATATGAAAGCCACACCGATATCGCAAGCGGTGGCCGCTTAATTGTTTAAATATCCAAATTAAATTCTGGCATTTGATCTTTGCCAACCACTGCCAAACAAGGCGCGTTAATCATCTTTTTCAGTGTGCTGATGTTTTCTTGCATCACTGGCATATCCTCATCGAGACAATTGGCTACCCAGCCTAGCAAGGTCAGGCCGGACTGTTGAATGGCTTGTGCGCTGAGTAGTGCGTGGTTGATACAGCCTAGGCGGACGCGGACTACTAGTAGGACGGGGATTTGTAGGGCTAGCGCTAAGTCAGCGATGGTTTGCGTGGCGTTGAGTGGCACTAGCCAACCGCCGGCGCCTTCTACGATGACCACATCGGCTAATTGGCGCAGTTGCTGAAAGGCTTCTAAGATTGGGGCGAATTGAATATCGACGGCGGCTTGATGGGCGGCGATATGCGGGGCGATGGCCGGGGCAAAACAATAGGGGTTAATGAGGGCGCGCGGCGCGGCAATATTGCTGGCGGCGACTAATTGTGCCACATCCGCATTAACCCACTCGCCTTGTATCAAGCTAGCACCAGAGGCCACCGGCTTCATCCCGACCACGCGCAAGGATTGCGCCGCCAAATGACGTATCAATGCGGCGCTGATATAGCTTTTGCCGGCATCGGTATCGGTGCCTGTGACGAAGATGGCAGGCGGATATTTAGCGAGATTGGCTGATAACGGCATTAACGCTTCCTGTGCAAAGTAATCGGTACTGGTTGGCTGATATCAAACTTGGTGCTGGGTCGTTGCGGTGGTCGCCAAGCGTGGCCATACACCACTTCGTAACTGGCCGGCAGGCCACTGGCTTGGCGGAACGTTTCATAGGCTTGCGCTAGGCCCTGCATAAAGCCTTTGCCGGATAGGCCACGGCGCCGGCCTTGGGTGGCGTTATGCGCGCCTATGGCTTTTAAATCGCGCATCAAGTGCAACACTTGTTGATATTGCAACGTGAAATGATCTACATCTAACACCACCCCAGCAAAACCTGCGCGCACCAAGGCATCGCCTACATCATGCATATCGATAAAGCGATTGACGTGCACATTGCCATCTACTTGCTGGCTGGCCAAACGCAACTCTTTCAGCGTGTCGGGACCAAAACTGGCAAACATCAACAAGCCATCGACTTTTAACACGCGATGAATTTCACTAAATACTTGGTCAGGCTGGTTGCACCACTGTAAAGACAAGTTAGACCACACCATATCCACGCTAGCATCTGCCAGCGGCAATTGCTCCATATCGGCACATAGATAGTGATGGCGCCGCTTAGCCGGCCACCAATCGCGCCAGCTGCGGTGCTTGTGACGCGCTTGTTGCAACATACCCTCGGCAATATCCAAGCTTATGATTTGCGCTTGCGGATAGCGTTCGGCCAATACTTTTCCAGCCACGCCAGTACCACAACCTAGGTCTAAAATGCACTGCGGCGCGCTATTCATCAAGGCCAAACGCTCTAGCATTTGTGCGCGCACCTCGCTTTGCAACACCGCATGGCCATCGTAATGCTTGGCCGCACGGCCAAAGGCCAGCCTAACTTGGCGTTTATCTAGCGTGTATTGATCGTTGTTCACAATAAAAATCGATTCACGGAATTAACAAAATCTTGTGGTTGCGACAAAAAAGGCTCGTGCCCTGCCGCTTGCATCACCGACAGTTGCGCCTGTGGCAAATGTTGTGTGGACCATTGCGCCGCCGACAGCGGACATAAGCGATCGCGCTCGCCGTGTATCCACAACACTGGCACGTTGATTTGCGCTAATTGCTGGCGCAAATCGCTATGCATCAAAATTTTTAAGCCGGCCTGCAAGGCCTGAATACTGGGGTGCGGGCGTTGCAACATAATGGCCAATAACTGTTTCATCTCTTGTCGCGTATGGCTGCTACCCATGGCGATTAGGGCGACAAATTTCTGTAAAGCGCCCTCAAAATCCTGCATCACTTGCTGAAAAAACCCCTCAAATACTTGCGCTTCCACCCCATGCTGCCAGTCCTGCCTATCCATAAAACAGGGGGTGGTGCCGACCAAAATCAAACGCGCCAAAGGCTGTTCTAGCGCCATCTGCATCGCCACTAATCCGCCTAATGACCAACCTAATAGATTGGCATTGGCAGGCACTTGTTGACTAATTTGTTGCGCCAAGTCGGCTAGATTGTCTGCCATAGGCGCTGCGCTAAAGCCCATGCCGGGCAGATCGACAATATATAAACGATGCTGCTGCGCCAGTCCGTCGCGTACCGTTTGCCAAATGCCGCCATGCATTCCCCAGCCATGTAACAGCACTAGCGGTGCACCTTGGCCGACTTGTTCGATATATAGCGCGGGCTTGCTCATGCTTGCAGCAATTCCTGCTCAGCTTGCTGTAGCGCTACGATTAAAGCATCCACTTGCGCTAGGCTATGTGCCGCGCTGAGAGAAATGCGTAAGCGCGCGCTGCCGGCCGGCACTGTGGGTGGGCGTATCGCTGGTACATAAAAGCCTTGTTGCGCCAAGCGCTGGCTAAGCGCCACGGCCAATTGGTCATCGCCGACGATTAAGGGTTGTATCGCCGTAATAGACGCCATCAATTGCCAGTGCTGTAAACGCAACTGTTGTTGCAGATGTTGAATCAGCTGATGCAAATGCTGTAGCCGCTCAGGTTCTTGCTGCATCGCTTGCAGCGCCGCCATCAGCGCGGCTGCCAAGGCAGGTGGCGAGGCGGTGGTGTAAACATAGGTGCGGGCAAATTGCACCAAGTAATCAATCACTAGCGGCTGCGCTGCGACAAATGCGCCAGCCACGCCAGCCGCTTTACCCAGTGTAGCCATATAAATAATGCGTTCAGAGGCGACATTAAAATGCGCCAAAATACCTTTGCCCTGTGCGCCTAACACGCCAAAACCATGCGCATCATCAAGCAATAAATAGGCATCATAGCGTTGGCATAGCGCTAATAACTGCGGCACATCGGCGATATCGCCATCCATACTAAATACCGCATCTACGGCGATTAATTTGCGCCGCGCCGTGCTGTTGGCCAATAGCTTTTCTAGCGCCTGTAAGTCTTGATGCGCATAGCGCTTGAATTGTGCGCGCGACAAAATGGCGGCGTCATTTAAACAAGCGTGATTGAGCTTATCGGCAAACAGCGCGTCATCGCGCCCCAATAACGCAGACACCACACCCAAGTTAGCCATATAGCCGGTACTAAATAATAAGCCGCGCGGCATGCCAACGAATGCGGCCAGTTGCTGCTCGCATTGTTCGTGCAAGTGATGGTGGCCATTGATTAAATGTGACGCCCCTGCGCCCACACCGACTTGGCTTAAGGCTTGTTGTGCGGCTTGAATTAAGGCGGGGTGATTAGCTAAGCCCAGATAATCATTGCTGGCAAAAGCCAGCAAGGCTTGCTGGTCGAGTTGGATATGCGCTTGTTGCGCGCCTTGCAACACCTTGCGCTGCCGCATCAGACCCGCATCAGCCCGCTGCGTCAGCTCGGCTTGCAATTGTTTCAGCATATTAGATGGGGTGTATGCCTAGTCTGGCAAATAATTTGCGGTCAGCGTCGGTTTCTGGGTTGCCGGTGGTGAGCAATTTTTCGCCATAAAAAATCGAATTGGCGCCTGCCAAGAAACACAGCGCTTGTATGCCCTCGTGCATGCTTTGGCGACCTGCGGATAAGCGCACAAAGCTGCTAGGCATGGTGATTCTGGCCACCGCGATGGTGCGCACAAATTCAAATTCGTCCAATGGCTCTGTGCCATATAAAGGGGTGCCTTCGACTTGGGTGAGCAAATTAATCGGCACGCTTTCTGGTGGTCTGCTCATATTGGCCAACTGCGCAATCAAACCAGCACGCTGAGTGCGGCTTTCGCCCATGCCGATAATGCCGCCACAGCACACATTGATATCCGCTTCTCTCACACTATCCAGCGTATCCAGCCGATCTTGATAGGTGCGGGTAGAAATAATATCGCCATACATTTCCGGCGCGGTGTCCAGATTGTGGTTGTAATAGTCCAAGCCAGCTTGTTTTAACTGCTGCGCTTGTCCCTCTTTCAACATACCCAAGGTGGCACAAGTCTCTAAACCCAAGGCTTTCACTTCAGAAATCATTTGCAACACGGGCTCTAGGTCTTTTTGTTTTGGGCTACGCCAAGCGGCACCCATACAAAAACGGCTGGCGCCATTGGCTTTGGCCTCGCGCGCCGCTTGCAGCACTTCATCTAAAGGCATCAAAGGCTCGTTTTCTATGCCTGTTTGATAGCGCGCTGCTTGTGGGCAATAGCCGCAGTCCTCTGAACAGCCGCCAGTTTTAATCGATAGCAAGGTGCTCACTTGTACTGCGTTGGCATCGAAATGTTGTCTGTGCACAGTCTGTGCTTGAAATAACAAATCATTAAACGGCAAGGCAAACAGCGCCTCGACTTGCGCCACGCTCCAGCGCTGCTCATGGCTTGCGCTTTGGCAAGCGCCATGCGACGCTGGCTCACGCTTGAGTTGGGTTAAATCAATTGTTTGTAGGCCTTGTTCGCTCATGCTTCTACCTCCACAGTTAAATCTTGCCAATCGTCTTTGGCGGCACGCAGCATATCGCGCACACCGAATGGGATAACCAGCAAGATGGTAATCACCCAGACCAGAATAATTAAATTAAAACGCCCTATCCACTCGGCCAACATAAAGCCAAAAAACCCCATAATCACCAACAGCGCAAAGGTGGAATAAAAGCGATAGCCAGCGCGGCGCACATAACTAGCCACTTTGGTATTGGGATGATGGGCGGCAGCGGCATACATAAAGATAGAGGCGGCCACCCAAATAAACATAGGAATCACCAAGGGCAAGGCCAGCACCGCCAAACAGGAAAAGAAGGTAAAACTTTGTGCTGCGCGCATTTGCGATTTGGCCGATAGATGGCGTGTCACCATGGCGCGTTGTGGCCCGCCAGCGCTGCTCGCGGGATCAATGCTTAAAGGTGGCTTAGATGGGCTAGTCATGGTGGAATTTGTCATGCAAAATAATCGTTAGCGCATGATTATACACATAAAAATAAGCTGTTAAGGATAAAAACAAAGAATGCTAAACATATGCTCAAAATTTACTCATTTGTTCAAAAATGCCTACAAGCGTGGTCATAAAGCCCGCTTGCTGCAAGGCCTAACGCTATTCAGCTGCCCCTTGTGCCAAGCCCCCATCTCCGCTCAGCAAGCGCTTTGCCCAGCTTGTCAGCAAGCCCTGCCGTGGCGCGAGCAGCAATACTGTGTGCAGTGCGGCAGTTTATGTTTTGCCCAGCGCTGTGGGGAGTGCCTGCAACATCCACCACACTTTGACCTGACCATCGCCGCTTTTGATTATCGCTACCCCTTGGACAAAATGATTGCGCGCTATAAATATCAATACCAACTGCATTTGGCGCGGCCACTGGCGCATGGCTTGTTGCACAGCCTAGCGCAACAAATCGCGGTATTTCCGGATATGCTGGTGGCCATGCCCTTGCATGAAAAACGCCTGCAACAACATGGCTTTAATCAATCGCAACTGATTGCGCAAAGCATTAGCCAGCCATTTCAACTCAGCATCAGCCCAGCCTGCCGGCGCGTGATCAATACGCCCCCACAAGCCGGCTTAGATCATCAGCAACGCATACGCAATATTCGTGGTGCTTTTGCCTGTGATATTTCGCTGCGTGGTAAACGCATCGCCATCGTCGATGATGTCATGACCACTGGGGCGAGTTTGAATGAGCTGGCTAGGCAACTGAAAAAAGCGGGGCGGCTCATGTACAATGCTGGGTGGTCGCGAGAACTCAACAGAATCATTAATCATGCTGCACATCGTCTTATTTGAACCTGAAATTCCTCCGAATACCGGCAATATTATTCGGCTATGCGCCAATACAGGTGCGCAACTGCATTTGGTGGAACCGATGGGATTTCGCTTACAAGATAAACAACTGCTGAGAGCCGGCTTGGATTATCACGAATTTGCCAGTATGCAGGTGCATCAAGACTGGGCACATTGCCAAAACGCTTTAGGCCAAAGGCGCATGTATGCCATGACTACCAAGGGCTCAAGACACTACCATTTGGAACAGTTTCAAGATGAAGATGTATTTGTGTTTGGCCCAGAATCGCGTGGGCTGCCATTAGAAATTCGTGAGCAATTTTTGCCAGATAGACGCCTGCGTTTGCCTATGTTGCCGAATAGCCGCAGCCTCAATCTGTCCAACTCAGTCGCCATTGTATTGTATGAAGCTTGGCGCCAGCTCGACTTTAACAATGGCAGCTAGCCACTGTTAGCGCCCACTCACCATTAAGCCGGCTGGGTCATGCTATGCTGCTTAGCCAGCGCCATTAAATCTTGTCTTACCGCCTGCAACACCGGCTGCCAATCTCGATAATGGGTCTGTCGATATAATTTCACGCTAGGGTACCAAGGACTATCTGAACGCTGTTGCAACCAGCGCCAGCAAGTATCAAAACGATTCAAAATCCAAGTTGGCTTGCCCATCGCTGCAGCCAAATGCGCCACACTGGTATCCACGCAAATCACCATATCCAAATTAGCGATTAATGCGGCGGTATCGGCAAAGTCTTTAATCTGATCAG
Organism: uncultured Methylophilaceae bacterium; assembly: GCA_964398195.1. GTDB lineage: Bacteria > Pseudomonadota > Gammaproteobacteria > Burkholderiales > Methylophilaceae > RFPI01. The sequence goes on from CAYNLW010000015.1 coordinate 7,106, forward strand.
CATCATTATAGAAATTACCCGCTGGCCAATACTGCGCTTGATATTGCTTAATCTCAGACTCAGCTGGCTCGCCTTTTTGTAGGCTGTAAAAGTCTGCTGGGCAGTCTTGCAAGGTATCGGCAAAGGCCTTTAAAGCGATACTTTTACGCTTATCCCAAGCCTGAATTTTTAATTCATTCGCTCGCAAACTGGCCGCCCATGCTACGCCAACTTTAATTTTGTCAGCGGCTTTTATCGTTTTCTGCCATTTGGCAATTTTGCTAGCGTCAGCAGACAAATAAGGGGTTGAATTTGGAATGGTATCAATCTGCGTTTTAAAAGCCAGTGGCAATGACATCAACGGACAATGCACATCAAAAGCAGGTAAAGGCTGACCTTGAGCAAGCACTTGCTGCATACCAGCAAGATTGCTCAGCAATGTGTGCAAGGGCGGTTGCACCTCTAAGATAACATTCGCCCCCAGCTCCGCTACTAGGCTTGCATAACGACAAAATTGTATGGTATCGCCATAGCCTTGTTCGGCATGTAACAAAATTGTCATACCGGCAATATCGAATTGACCATGCCAAAGCGGCTGAGTGAAATGACGCATTTGTTTTTTCAACCAGCCATTCCAACGGGACTCATATAGTTTCCAGCCCTGTGCATAGTCTTCTTGGAGCAGCAATGCCAATGCCCGATTCCAATAAACATCATTAAAATTGGGATGCAGACTAATTGCTTGATCAAAGCTATCCATCGCCTCATCAAGGCGTTGTAAGTAATATAAAGGGATGCCGCGATTGGAATACACCTCAGCATAGTCAGGTTTTAGCTTCAGTGCGTAGTCATAACATTGCACAGCCGCCTCCAATTCACCCATCTCTTGCAAGGCATTGCCCAATAAATTATGCCAAAGCGGATTATCTGGCTGTAGCTGTATGGCCTGACGATAGCATTGCTCGGCTTCGGCCAAACGGCCTAGCTGGTTATAGGCGCTGGCTTGCTGGCTTAGCCAATGCACTTGCGCGGGGGCGTAGCGCATGGCTTGCTGATAGCTGTC
>CAYNLW010000015.1:8247-27730 GCA_964398195.1 uncultured Methylophilaceae bacterium
GGCTTAGCCAATGCACTTGCGCGGGGGCGTAGCGCATGGCTTGCTGATAGCTGTCAATGGCATGTTCAAATTGCTGCATTTCAAACAATAAATTGGCGCGGTTAATCAGCGCATCGACATTATCCGGCGCCAATGCCACCGCTTTATCGTGATATTGCAATGCCTGCGCTTGCCGCCCCAGCGCCTTGAGCGCGTTTGCACAATTGCTATAGGCAGTAGCAAACTGCGGTTGATAGGCAATCGCTTGTTGATAACAAGACACCGCTTCTTCATAACGCTGCAAGGACTGCAAAGCGTTGCCCATATTTAAATAGGCTTTGGGGTAATTGGGTCGCAAGCGTATCGCTTGCTAATAGCTGTCTATAGCTTCAGTAAAACGTTGCGCACTGCGCAAGGTATCACCACGGTTGTAAAAGGTTTCTGGCGCATTAGGCAGCAGCTTGATGGACTGGTCAAAGCACATCAGCGCTTCGTCTAATTTGCCTTGCGCTTTGAGTGCCGAACCTAGGTTAGCCATCGCGCCAGCATGATGTGGATGCATGCTAAGCAATTTGCGTAATAGTCTGACTGCCTCTGCCGGCTGTTTATTTTGCATGGCGATCACGGCCAACATATGCAGCGCCTCAATTTGATGGCTGGCAGCCATGCTTAATTGCTGAAATAGCTTGCTGGCGGCCGCTAATTGACCTTGCTGATATAAGCCCCGCGCTTGCTGATAGATGGCATCTAAACTGCCATGCACGGATTTTTTCATGATATTGAATACCTATGGTTTGCCTATTGTGATAAGCCAGAGCGGCTTAACTTTTTTGTTTACAGCGTTGTTGTTATTGTTGGCGCGGGCGATTTAACCCTGCGCGAAATTACTTGCTACTACTTGCTACTACTTGCTTTCTATCACTTACCTTCTACCTCTTGAACCTACTATCTACTGCTCAAAGCCTGAATTAAATAAAACCACTATCCAAGCCAGTTTTAAGCCAAGACAACTTTAAGCGACTAGCCGTTTTCCGCCTTTTGTTGCCTACCCAGCAAGTCCATCACCGCATCACGTGCGGATTTGCCGTGGCTTAGCACCTGATTGACTTCATCGGTAATCGGCATTTCCACCTGCAAAGCTTTAGCCCGTTGATACACTTCACGAGCGGTATATACCCCCTCAGCAACGTGACCTAGAGTTTGCAAAATCTCTTGTAGCGGACGCCCACTGGCTAGCTGCAAGCCGACTTCGCGGTTACGCGAGTATTGCCCAGTACAAGTCAGAATTAAATCGCCTGCACCCGCCAAGCCCATAAAGGTGTCTTTTTGCGCGCCCAAGGCGATGCCGAAACGGGTCATTTCGGCTAGCCCACGGGTAATCAAGGCGGCGCGCGCATTGTTACCAAACTGCATACCATCAGAAATCCCAGCCGCTATCGCCATCACATTCTTTAGCGCGCCACCCACCGCCACACCGCATACATCATCGCTGGTATAAACGCGCAAACTGCCCGCATGTAATGCCGCAGCGGCCAGCTTGGCGGCGCTTGTATCTTGCATCGCCAGCGTGACTGCGGTGGGCAAACCACGCACCAACTCAGCAGCAAAACTGGGGCCGGATAAAACGCCGCAAGGATAATCTTCGCCTAATTCCTGTTTTGCTACTTCATTGGGCAATAAAGCGCTGCTCGGTTCTAGACCTTTACTCGCCCAAACGATGGGCACTTGGCAAGAGAGTTGGCGCAGTTGGCGCAAGGTGTCGCGAAAGCCACTGGTAGGCACCACGCTAAGCACGAAGTCAGCCGCCGTAAGGGCTTCGGCTAAATCAGCAGTGACCGAGAGTTGTTCAGGAAAAGTAAAGTCGCCTAAGTATTTTGGGTTGGCACGCACACGACGCATGCCATCGACATGCGACTGCTTATGCGCCCATAAACTGACTTGGTGCTGCTGCCCAATATGCATAGCCAGCGCGGTTCCCCATGCGCCTGCCCCCAATACCGCAACTTTCATTGACTCTCCTGGAATAGCACAACGCCCCATCAAGGGCGTGCGTGAAAATTAGTGCTTGGCTTGCTGTTCTTGTGCTTGTTGCTCTTTTTGATGCGCGTAAATCGCTTCAAAATTCACTGGCGACAAGGTCACAGGTGGGAAACCAGCACGCACGGAAATATCAGACACCACTTCACGCGCATAAGGGAACAGAATATTTGGGCAAGTAATGCCTAGGATAGGATCGATATGTTCATCGGGCACATTTTCCACACGGAAAATCCCCGCTTGTTGAATCTCAATCAAAAACATGGTGGCTTCGCCGACCTTGGCGGTAACTGTCACGCGCAAGGCAACTTCATACACATTGCTATCTAAAACGGCGGAGTAATTGCCAATCTCAATGCCGATTTGTGGCATTTCACGCTGCGTAAATACTTGTGGCGCATTAGGGATTTCTAGAGATAAATCTTTGACATATAGCTTTTCAATCACAAAGCTAGGGTTTGCATTTTGCGCTGCGGCTTGCGCCTCGCCGGTGGCTTGCGCGGCTGGTTGTTTAGTGGCCATTACAATTCCTTCAATCGAAAGGGTTAACGAAGTTAAAAAAACACCGCATTTTACCCTAAATTAAGCCACGCTTGTGGAAGGTGATATGTTGAACAAACTCTACAGAGGCAATATCACCCTGCTAAATTGCACAGCCCTGTAAAACCTAGCCTTGCAATAAACTATCTAATTCTCCCGCCTCATCCAAGTCATACAAATCATCACAGCCACCAACATGCACATCACCGATAAAAATCTGTGGCACAGTACGACGACCAGTGAGCTGTATCATCTCGGCCTTTTTATGCGGCTGCAAATCCAACCGTATCTTATCAATCTGCGCCACCTGCTTATCCCGCAACAAAGCTTCAGCCCGAACACAATACGGACAACCCGCCATCACATACATCACAATTTTTTGCATCATGGATAACTCTATCTATCTTACTTAATCAATCTAAAAAATTAGTTCAAAAATACTTGCCCTATCGCAGGGCATAACGGGCCTCATCATAGCGACATCGTTAGCCATATTGCAAGTGACTAGGCTAGGCTAATAAATAATGCAGATTTATCGCGCAAAAAACTCTAAAATATAAGGCTGTTTTGTAGGGATCGTATATGAGTATTACACCTGTTGTTCTGCTGATTTTAGATGGCTTTGGTTATCGCCAAGATTTGCAATATAACGCGATTGCGCAAGCGCGTACGCCGCAGTTGGATAAGCTGTATCAGCAGTATCCGCATACTTTGATTAATGCTTCAGAGCATTATGTGGGCCTGCCAGATGGGCAGATGGGCAATTCTGAGGTGGGGCATTTGAATATTGGTGCGGGGCGGGTGATTAATCAGGACTTTGATCGTATTAATCAAAGTATTAGTAGCGGCCAATTTAATCAACATCCGCTGGCCTTAGAAGCAGTCAACTTAGCCAAACAACATGATAAAGCGCTGCATATTTTAGGGCTGATTTCTGATGGCGGTGTGCATAGCCACCAAGACCATATCCACGCCATGATACGTATGGCAGCGCAACAAGGCTTAAAGAAAATCATCGTGCATGCTTTTCTCGATGGCCGCGATACCCCACCAGTCAGCGCGCAGGCGTATCTTGAGGCACTACAAAAAGTGGTAGATGAAACTGGCGTGGCACAAATTGCTTCAATTTGTGGGCGCTATTACGCCATGGATAGAGATAAGCGTTGGGAACGCATTTTGCCGGCTTATCGCCTGCTCACCGAAGGCGTCGCGGCTTATCATGCCACTAGCGCCTTGCAAGGCTTACAACAGGCTTATGCACGGGGTGAGAATGATGAATTTGTGCAGGCCACTGCAATCTCGGCACAGGGCGAAAGTGCGCATATCCAAGATGGCGATGTGGTGGTGTTTATGAACTTCCGTTCTGACCGTGCCCGTCAACTCACCAGTTGTTTACTAGAGCCTCAGTTTGACGCTTTCCAGCGCCCGCGCTGGCCAAAAGTAGCCGGCTATTACACACTGACCAGCTACGACAAAACCATTACCCAAGCCAAAGTATTATTCCCAGCGTTTGAAGTCCCTAATACCTTTGGTGAATATGTTAGCGCGCAAGGCTTGAAACAACTGCGCATCGCGGAAACAGAGAAATATCCGCACGTCACCTTCTTTTTTAATGGTGGCGAAGAAAAAGTGTTTGCCGGCGAAGACCGCGTACTGATTCCCTCACCCAAAGTAGCGACTTATGATTTACAACCCGAGATGAGTGCGTTTGAAGTGACCGAAAAATTAACCCAAGCCATCTTAAGCAAGCAATACCATGCGGTGATTTGCAACTATGCCAACTGCGATATGGTCGGCCATACCGGTATGCTAGATGCGGCGATTAAAGCCGTAGAGACCATAGATACTTGTATCGGCACGGTGGTAGCAGCCGCGCAACAAGTGGGCGCCGAGGTAATCATTACCGCGGATCACGGCAATGTCGAGTTGATGATGGACGAGATTAACCAACAACCGCATACCCAGCACACCACCAACTTAGTGCCACTGTTGTATATCGGCCGCCCTGCCAAACTGCGTAATGATGGCGCTCTGTCAGATATCGCCCCCAGCTTATTAAAGATGATGGGCTTGCCGCAGCCACAAGAAATGACTGGGCATGCTTTGATGGAATTTAATGCTGCATGAAAAGCTGGTGCATATGAAACCTGTTATGACAAGTTTGGCTAAGTGGCTGGTGATCAGCGCCAGTTTGCTGCTTATCAATCAAATGGCGTACGCCAATGACAACAAAATCGAACAGACAAAACAAACGCTAGACAGCGTAAAACAAAAATTAAATAAGCTCACTGAGCAACTCGCCAATACCAAAGAAGCGCGCGATGATGCGGCAGACGCTTTAAAGAAAAGTGAAAAAGCCATCAGCGAAAGCAAACGTAAACTGTTTGAATTGGCGCAAAAGCAAAACCAACACGCTGAAACACTCAAACAACTGTCGGCCAAAAAAACGCAGTTACAAGAAACCATACAGCAACAACGTCAACAACTAGCACAGCAGTTTTATCAGGAATATACCAAGCGCACACCCAACGGCTTGCAACTGTTATTGCAACCAGAAGACCCCAATGAGATTGCCCGCGAGCTGCAATATTATGGCTATATCGCCAAAGCGCGTAAGTTATTGATTGATGATTTTCAGGGCAATTTAAAACAAATCGACGCGCTCAACCAACAAGTGCAACAAACGTTGCAAGAAGTGACCGTGCTCAAAAATGAGCAGCAACTGGCCAATAAAAAGCTGGAATCTGAAAAACTAGCCAAGGCCAAAGTAGTGAATAGCTTATCGACGCAAATAGCTGAACAACGCAAAGAAATTAGCCGGCTCAAACGCAATGAGCAAAGTTTGCTGGCCTTATTTGAAAAGCTCAATCGCCCCGCGCCGGTGAAAAAATCCAGCGCAGAACGCAAAACCGAATCAGCTGATAATAGCCTTGGCAGAACACCCATTACGCAAACAGCACCGCAAACGCCTATCGCACAGAACGATAGCCTGCCCAGCGCAGGTAGTGATGCAGGCAGTTTCGCCAGCTTAAAAGGCAAATTGAGCTTGCCGGTGATAGGCGAAGTGATGAACCGATTTGGTAGCAGCCGCGAGGACACAGGGCTGACTTGGAAAGGCCTATTTATTCGCGCCGCAGAAGGTAGTGAAGTAAAAGCCATCGCCACTGGCAAGGTGGTATTTGCCGACTGGATGCGTGGCTTTGGTAACTTGATGATTGTCGATCATGGGCAAGGTTTTATGAGCTTATATGGCAACAACCAAGCCTTGTTGCGCAAGGCCGGAGAGACTGTCAAAACGGGTGATTCTATCGCCACGGTAGGCAATACTGGTGGCAATCCTAGCAGTGGCTTGTATTATGAATTGCGCCAATTTAGTCGGCCATTTGACCCGCTCAGTTGGAGTCATTTGCGTTAGCCTAGCTGGTACTAAGGTGTAAAAGCGCGCGCCACTTCGGGCACCAAGCTAGGACCACGATAGATTAAGCCAGAATAGATTTGCACCAAACTGGCGCCAGCATCAATCTTCTCACAGGCGTCTTCCGCGCTAAAAATGCCACCCACCGCAATAATCGGAATCGCGCCATGCAAATAATCACTCAGCACATCTACCACAAATGTAGAACGCACTCGCAAAGGTGCACCGGATAAGCCACCTGCTTGTTCAGCGTGGCGCTCGCCTTCAACTTCGTAGCGCGAAATAGTGGTATTGGTGGCGATAATAGCGTCCACTTTATGCTTCAACATGACATCAGCCATCTGGCGCAATTGGCGAGTATCAATATCAGGCGCAATTTTTAGCGCCACTGGCACATAGCGACCGGTTTTCTGGCTAAGTTGTTTTTGCGCTTGTTTAATTGCTTTTAGCAACTCGCCCAAGGCTTTGCGTTCCTGCAACATACGCAGATTGGCGGTATTAGGTGATGAGATATTAATGGTGATGTAATCGGCATATTCATACACGCGATGGAAACAGGTTAAGTAATCGTCTATGGCGCGCTCATTCGGAGTATCGAAATTCTTACCTATATTGATGCCCAAAATACCTTGGTATTGGCTGGCTTGAATATTGCGGATAAATTGCTCTAAACCTACATTATTAAAACCGAAACGATTGATAATGCCGCCCACCTTACTTAAGCGAAACATACGCGGTTTAGCGTTCCCCGCTTGCGGTCTAGGGGTGACTGTCCCCACCTCGATAAAACCAAACCCCAAAGCCGCTAAAGCGTCAATATATTCGGCATTTTTATCCAGCCCCGCCGCCAAACCTACTGAGTTAGGAAAATCTATGCCCATCACATTGTTAGGCAAATAGACTGGTTTACTGAGCAATTTGAGCACACCCAAACGATGTAGAAATTTCAAACTAGCCAGCGCAATATCATGCGCACGCTCTGCATCTAGGGCAAAAAATAATGGCCGAATAAGGGAATAAAACTGCATGCTTAGCCTCGTTGTCTTTGGTGATTATTATTAAGGGTGCTTATTATTGCAAAATCGCATAATAAAATATACAAGGCACCGCTAATACTTTAGCAATCGAGTACGATAATTTTGTCCGATAAATGTATCATGCGCTCAACCGGCGTTACCCAAACGATGCCATCGCCTATCTGACCAGTATGACCAACTTCAACTAAAATTTGCAGCGCGCCCTCTAACATCTCATCTGGCACCACCATATCGATGCGAATTTTGGGCGTGTAATCAGTCAATTCCTGCGCAATCCCTATGCCCCCTTGGCTATGATGATTACCACAGCCTTCTACTTTGCTGATGGTCATGCCGGGGAAATTTTTAATATTCTTAAAGGCTGAGCGCACTTTAGCCAGCCGGTGGGGAGGAATGACAGCTTTTATCTCTTTCATATCGAATCACTTCCAGTCATTTATTATTATCAAGTTAATCATCACAAACAGCATGCGCGTATCCATAGTCTTACAGATTCGCTTCGACTCTGGGTTCTTCAAACTTGCGGTACAAGGTAGGCACCACCACCAAAGTCAGCAAGGTAGAGGTAATTAAGCCACCGATGACCACAATTGCTAATGGCCGTTGCACTTCTGAGCCTGGGCCTGTGGCGAATAGAAACGGCACCAAGCCCAACATCGCCACTGTAGCAGTCATCATCACGGGTCGGAAACGTTGTTGGCAACCTTGCACAATGGCTTCTACTTGGGATTTTCCTTCATCACGCAGATGGCGTATATAAGATACTAGTACCACGCCATTTAATACCGCGATACCCCATAGCGCGATAAAGCCCACCGAGGCTGGCACGGATAGATATTCACCGGTTACAAATAGCGCAAATACTCCGCCTATGGAGGCAAATGGTAATACCGAAATAATCATGGTGGCATAACGCACCGAGTTAAATAACAAGAACAGCAAGAAGAAAATCGCCACGATAGTAATCGGCACAATAATCGCCAAATGGGTTAACGCGCGCTGCATATTCTGGAACTGCCCGCCATACTCAAGATAATAGCCCTCGGGTAATTTCATTTTGCTATTCAGTTTATTTTGCAACTCGGCCACATAGCCGCCCAAATCGCGATCACGCACATTCACGCCAACCACAATACGGCGCTTAGCAAACTCACGGCTAATTTGCGCTGGGCCATCATTGACTTGGATACTAGCCAAATCGCGCAAGGCGACGCGACTGCCATTGGGCGAAGTGAGCAAGATATTACCTATCGCTTCTGGACTATTTCTAAAGTTTTCTGGATAACGCACCGCCGCGCGGAAACGTCGCTGACCTTCATAAATATCAGTGGCTGCCTTGCCGCCTATGGCGGTTTCTATCACTTCATGCACATCAGATGCGTTGATGCCATGACGCGAAATAGCGTGGCGATCTATGGTGACATTTAAATATTGTTGCCCCGACACTTTTTCAACCCGCAAGTCAGACGCGCCTTTAATCTCATAGGCGATACGCGCAATCTCATCGGCCTTAGCTTTTAGCACTGCCATATCATCGCCAAACAGCTTGACCGCCACATCAGAACGCACGCCGCTGAGCAACTCGGCTACCCGCTGCGCAATCGGTTGCGCCATCACCACTTGTATCCCCGGCATATATTTCAGGCTTTGCTGAACTGCATCGGCGATATCTTGCTGCGTCCACCCGCTAGGCCATTGCTTTCTCGGCAACAAGCTAATGATAGGGCCAGATTCATTTTGACTTTGTGGGTCGGCGGGGCTTTCGCCACGGCCAATAATGGACACGATAGATTTCACCCCAGGCACTTTTGTGATGATTTTGCCGGCATCAGTATCCATCTTGATGGATTCGTCTAAAGAGATATTCGGCACACGAATAATATTCGGCACGATAGAGCCTTCTTTCATCTCAGGAATAAACGAGGTTCCCAAAAATGGCACGGTGAGTATGGACAAGACAAATAGCCCGAGCGCGATGCTAATGGTCTTTTTCTCGTTATGTAAGGCCAAATTCAATAGATTGAGATAGGGCTGTTTAATACGTTGAATAAGCTTGGTATCCTCGCCAGAACCGCCTTTTAGGAAATACGAACACAGCACTGGCGACAGCGTTAGCGATAGCACTAGCGAAACAAATAGCGCGATGGCAATGGTAATGGCTAAAGGCCCGAACATCTTGCCTTCCATGCCTTCTAGTGTCATTAACGGCAGGAATACCAAAATAATAATGCCCACCCCAAACAGCACTGGCGTGCCGACTTCAGCGGCAGCGTCTAACACCACCCGTATCTTGCTTTCGTCATGCCTAAGACCTAGTTGATGGAAAGCGTTTTCCACTACCACCACCGAGCCGTCCACCATCAAGCCTATGGCAATCGCCAAACCGCCCAAAGACATTAGGTTGGCGGAGATTTGGAAGTAGTTCATGGCCATAAAGGTGATGAGCGGTGTTAGCAATAAAGTCCCGACCACAATCAAGCTAGAACGCACATCACCCAAGAATAGGAATAGCACCAAAATCACCAAGATAATGCCTTCGATAAGCACTTTTACCACGGTGAATAAAGCCGCATCGACCAGCTCGCTGCGGTCGTAGAAAGATACGATTTGCAGACCTCCCGGCAACATGCCTTTATGGTTGATTTCATCTACCTTGGCCTGAATACGGCTGACCACTTGTTTGGCATTACCGCCTTTAATCATCATCACGATACCGCCTACTGATTCGGTATCGCCATTTTTGACTAGCGCGCCCACGCGCACTTCGTGGCCTATTTTGATTTCTGCCAAATCGCGCATATATACCGGCACACCGCCCTGCTCTTTAAGCACGATATTGCCGATATCGTCTAAAGTTTTCAGCAAGCCTACACCACGGATTAAATATTGCTCTGCGTAGTGCGGCATAATGCCGCCGCCGCTATTGGCGTTGTTCTTGGCTAAAGCGGCATATACATCGCGCAACTTGAGCCCGTAATAATTCATACGGTCAGGGTTGACCAATACTTGGAATTGTTTGACATAGCCACCCAAGGAATTGATTTCCGCCACCCCTGAGATACTGCGCAGCATAGGGCGCACCACCCAATCTTGTATGGCACGGCGCTCCATTAATTCTTCTTTGCTCAATACTTGCTTGCCATCGCTAGGCTTATCTAAGGTGTATTGATAAATCTCACCCAAGCCAGTGGAAACGGGTCCCAGCACTGGAATCACGCCCTCTGGCAAGCGCTGACCGACTTCCATCATGCGCTCCATCACCAACTGGCGGGCAAAATACACATTGGTGCTATCGGTAAATACTAGGGTAATTAAAGACAAGCCATTTTTATTTAGCGAGCGCATCTCGGTTAGCCCAGGCAAGCCTGTCATAGCGATTTCTAGGGGCACGGTGATAAAGCGTTCGACTTCTTCTGGCGATTTGCCTATCGCTTCGGTGGCAATCTGCACTTGCACATTGGTGACATCGGGGAAGGCATCGACTGACAGTTTTTGCACGGCCATCACGCCAAAGCCGACCAGCGCCAAGGCCACCACTACGATGACTAAACGCTGGCGCAGCGCGGCACGGATAAGCGATTCAATCATGCCTTACTCCAGCTCTTTACGCTTGCGTTCGTTATTGACGTGGAATGCGCCCTCGGCAATGATGGTCTCATCTGCTGCCAAGCCGTTAATCACCGCCACATTGCCTTGATATTCTTCATCTAAAGTGACTTCACGCAGACGGAATTTATTGGGTGCCAACTGCACAAATACATAGTTTTTATCGTTCTCACGCACGATGGCTTGCGCTGGTACAGACAGCTTTTTGCTAGGTTTGGACAGCACCAACATAGACACCAACATATCTGGCTTGATTTCTTGTTTGTTATTCAAAATCTCACTACGCACAGTCACCGTTCTGGTTTCTGGGTTGACCACATCACCGACAAAAATCAATTTGCCCTTAATCGGTTTTTCATAGATCGCAGGGATTTCAATATCCACTTCCTGCCCCACTTCGATTAAATCGATTTGATGTTCTGGCACTTCTGCCACCGCCCATACGGTGCTTAAATCGGCCACCACAAATAACTCATCGGCCGGCTGCACCACTTGGCCTAGATTGATTTTGCGGCTAATGACTGTTCCGGCAATACGTGCGTTGATATTGCTAAAGGTATCCATTTGCGATGAGCGCGATAAGCGGTCGATATTGTCTTGCGACATGCCCAACACGCGCAATTGATTACGCGCAGCGATTAAATCAGCGCGCGCACCATTTAGCTCAAACTCACGCTTTTGCAATTCCGCCGGCGCAATCACATCGGCTTCTAATAAAGCTTTGGCGCGCTCAACGGCTTTTTCTTGTAAAGCGATTTGTTGCAAGGCCTTGATATAAGCTAATTGGTTTTGTGCCAGCTCGGTGCTATTCACTGTGGCCAATATTTGCCCGCGCTTCACCCGCTGGCCTAACACCACATCAATATCCGAAATACGTCCAGTCACTGGCGCGCCTATACGCGCCATGCGCTGTTCATCTACTTGTATGCTGCCGGGGATACGCAATAGGTCGCGGATTTCCGCCTCACCCACCTTAATCAGCTTAATCCCCTTCTGCATATCCGCAGTGAGCTCGACCACATAAGGGTCAACCACCACCTTACTGATATCTTTTTGTTGTTTGCCACAAGCCAGCAACAGCAAACTGCATAAACAAACCAGAAAAATTTTAAACTTCATGTTTAACCTTTATTTATTGCTTTGAAATCAACTCAGCACCCAGCAAGCGTTCGACTTCTAGCATGGCATTGACATAATCGTATTTGGCCGCCAAATAATCGCGCCGCACGCTGCGATAAACCCGCTGCGCATCTAAATATTCCAAGATACCGCGCTCACCAAAGCGATAAGCTGATTCAGCTACTTTGAGCGAGGCTTCGGCTTGTTTTAATAAGCCATTTTCAAATGCATCTAACTGACCTTGCGCAATCAGATAGCGCTGATAACCGGCTTGCAAATCACGACTCAATAACAGTTCTCGCTCGCCTAACACGCTTTGTGTTTGTCTGACAAAAGCACCGGCTTCCGCGATTTGACCCTCGCGCCGATTCCATAACGGCAAGGGGATGGCCAAGCCCAAACGCAACATAGACACGTCTGGGTCAGTATCAACCCCGGCCTTTAGCGTTAAGCCCGGCATACGCAGGCTTTCTTCTAGCTTGAGCTTGGCTTCGGCAATCTCGGTCACTTTTTTGACTTGTTGCAAGCTGGGGCTTTCTGGCAGTTTTTCTTGCAATTGATTAAGTGCAGGCAGACTTTGCTGCATAGGCAAATTGCCCGCCACGTCGAAATCCTCTGGCAAGCTCACCCCGATTAAGCCTCTTAATAGCGTCTTGGCTTCGTTGACTTTTACTAGCGCGGCTTGGTAATCGCGCTCGGCAGCTAGCGCTTCGGTGTCGGCTTTGATTAATTCATATTTAGGCGCTTCACCAACATCTACGCGCAGTTTCACCCGTTCGCGAATTTGATTTAAGAGTTGTCGGTCAGCGCTGCTGATATCTAAAAATGCTTGTCTTTGCACCACGTTGTAAAACGCAGATTTCACACGGGTGCGCAGATCCACTTGGGTCAGCACAGTATTGCTTAAGGCTAAATTGATATTGGACTCGGCGATTTCACGGCGCGCTGATCTGACATCGGTAAATTCTAAAGGCTGTGAAATGCCGACAAAGTAGTTAGAACGCGCATCACTAGGACCACTGCGATATCGACTGGGGCCACTCAGCACTTCGACTTCGGGATTGTAATAGGCGCGCGCGGTGGTCAAACTGGCTTGTGCGGCATCTTCTTGTGCTTTGGAAATGCCTAATACGGGGTTTTTTTCAAACGCCAAATCAATCAACTGCTGCAAACTAAATTGCGGCGCTGCCATCAGCATACTGCTTTGTAGCAACCAACCGCCAGCCAATAAGCTGAGGCCAAACAATCGTTTAATCATGCCATCCTATCTTTGATTTTTGCATATAGCGTTGAACATTAGTGGACAGAGCAAATTCTATGCCCGCCGCCAAGTAGTCCCTTGCGCACTGTCCTCTAGGATAATGCCTTGTTGCAGAAGTTCAGCGCGTATCTGGTCGGCGAGGGCAAAATTCTTGTCCCGCTTAGCTTGGGCTCTAGCCGCTATGTTAGCCTCTATTTGCGCATTCTGACTAGTATTTTGGTCACCTGCTTGCAGGAATTGCTGCGCGTCGCGGCCTAATAAACCGAGTATGCCAGCCAAGCCTTTAAGCGTTGCGGCCAGCTCAGCAGACTTACTTTTATTCACTTGATTAGCCAAATCGAACAACACCGCCAAGGCTTCTGGGGTATTAAAGTCATCACACATGGCAGCGCTAAAACGCTGGTAATAAGGGCAATCTGGCGCAATGACAGGTTCTGCAGGCACATCGCGCAAGGCTGTGTATAAGCGGGTCAGCGCTAATTTAGCGTCATCTAAATGGCTGTCGGAATAATTTAGCGGGCTACGATAGTGTGCACGCAAAATAAATAAGCGCACCACTTCGGGGTCATAGGCTTTAAGCACTTCGCGTATGGTGAAAAAATTCCCCAAAGACTTAGACATTTTTTCATTATCTACGCGCACAAAGCCGTTATGCATCCAATAGTTTACAAATTGACAATCATGCGCGCCCTCAGATTGGGCAATTTCATTTTCATGGTGCGGGAATTGCAAATCTTGTCCACCCCCGTGGATATCAAAATGTTGTCCCAAATGGCAGGCGCTCATCACTGAGCACTCGATATGCCAGCCTGGCCGACCACGCCCCCAAGGCGAGTCCCATGCCGGTTCATTGGGCTTGGCTGACTTCCATAAGACAAAGTCCAAAGGATCGCGCTTGGCGTTATCCACCCCCACCCGCTCACCAGCGCGCAAATCCTCTAGCGACTTACCGGAGAGCTGGCCGTAATTGGCAAAGCTATTCACCGCATAAAACACATCGCCATTAGCCGCCTGATAAGCATGCCCCTTATCCAGCAGCGCTTGTATCATTTGCAGCATGCCGTCTATATGCTGCGTGGCTTTGGGTTCTTGATTGGGGCGCAAAATCCCCAAGGCGTCAGCGTCCTCGTTCATGGCTTGAATAAAGCGCTCGGTCAGCGCTTGTATCGATTCGCCATTGTCATGGGCACGCTGGATAATCTTGTCGTCGATATCGGTGATATTGCGCACGTAGTTGACCTGATAGCCCATTTGCAGCAACCAGCGATACACCATATCAAACACCACCATGACACGCGCATGGCCTAAATGGCAAAAGTCATACACCGTCATGCCACACACATACATACCGACTTTGCCGGCTTGTATAGGCTCAAACGTCTGTTTTTCACGCGCTAAGGTGTTATAAATTTTCAGCATTGCGGACACCGGATCGAATACCTTATTGAATATAGCCTAGCCTATTGATTCAGCGCGGCTTAAATTAAAGATTTTTTGGGCGGGCAGGCTAGCCATCTGCTAAAATTTGCACCCTTGTTGCGACGCCCTTTACCCGGCGCGGATTATATCACAGCGCTTCAGCTGACTAGCGCGACGCGTCCTAAGCAATACAATACGCAATGCAAACCGCACAGCACCATTTTTTTTATGACTCAACTTTTTAATATGACTCAACTTAAGGAATCAGCATGGTTAAACTTCATACCAACTTTGGCGTAATCGAAATCGAATTAAATGCAGAAAAAGCGCCTATTACCGTGGCCAACTTTTTAGAGTATGCCAACAGCGGCTTTTTTGCCGGCACTATTTTTCACCGCGTTATCCCCGGTTTTATGATTCAAGGCGGTGGCTTTACTGAGCAGATGCAACAAAAAAACACCAATGCCGCGATTAAAATCGAGGCGGATAACGGCTTAAGCAATGATAAATACACCATTGCCATGGCGCGCACCTCAATTCCAGATTCCGCCACTTGTCAGTTTTTTATCAATGTCGCCGATAACGACTTCCTCAATTTCAAATCGCCTACGCCACAAGGTTGGGGCTATTGCGTATTTGGCAAAGTGGTGAATGGTACTGAGGTGGTGGATAACATCGCTAAAGTCAAAACCACCAGCAAAAACGGCCATCAAGACGTGCCCACCGAAGCGGTGATTATTGAGCGGGTTGAAGTGGTATAAGGCTAACCATGTCGCGCCATAGCCTGTTTATCTCGGATTTGCATTTAGACGCCAGCAGACCCTTGGTGACACAGGCATTTATCGCCTTTATTCAGCAAAGCGCCCAGCAAGCAGAACGCTTATTTATCTTGGGCGATTTGTTTGAATATTGGGCGGGCGACGATGATATCCACGAGCCCGCCCTGCAAGGCATATTGCAAGCGCTTGCCAGCTTGCAAGCAGCCGGTTGTGCCTTGTTTATCATGCACGGCAACCGCGATTTTTTGCTGGGGCAAGACTTTATGCAACGTTGCCACGCGCAATTATTAGCCGACCCCACGCTGATGGATTTATATGGCCGCAAGGTCTTGCTGAGTCATGGCGATGCCTTATGCATCGATGATATCGGCTATCAACAATTCCGCGCCCAAGTGCGTCAGCCCAGCTGGCAACAACAGTTTTTGGCACAGCCACTAGCCAGCCGCAAACAACAAATCGACGCCTTACGCCAACAAAGCGAGCTAGCCAAACAAGCCAAGTCCAGCATGATTATGGACGTCAATGAAGGGGCGGTGGAACAGTTGTTTGCGCAGTTTGATTACCCGCCTTTACTGATTCATGGCCATACCCATAGGCCTGGGCAACATGATTATCAGTGGCAAGGGCACGCTTGTCAGCGCTTGGTATTAGGTGATTGGTATGAGCAAGCGAGTTGCTTGCGCATGGATGATCAGGGCTGTCGCGCGATACGTTGGGAATTTACTGGGTAGGCGCAATCAACTTGTATTGATGGCTGGTGAGGCTTGTGCTGTATTGAATTGCGCTGTCTTGACTTACGCTAGCTTGACTTGGGCTATCTTGACTTGCGCTAGCTTGGCTATTTTGTACTAGTGTTTCTGTCTAATTTTTCTGTCTGGCACTCGCCACTTCTTGCGGTCTAGCTTGCGCCGCTAGCTTATCTAACACGCCATTGACGTATTTATGCCCATCGGTGCCGCCGTATTGCTTGGCCAGCTCCACCCCTTCGTTAATCGCCACGCGATACGGGATATTGGTGTCGTAGATTAATTCATAAGCTGAAATCAATAAGATGGCATGTTCAATCGGGCTAAGCGCTTGAATATCGCGGTCGATAAATTGTGCTATACGTTCATCTAGCTCGCCAAAATGCTCAAACACTTGATGCACCAAATGCTTAAAGTAAGGCTCATCGGCTTTGCTGTATTCTTCTTGTTCCGGCATCTCTTTCATAATATTGCTGAGCGGCTTGGCGCCTAGCAAATGTTGATAAATCGCCTTGAGCACCAGCTCACGCGACTTATGCCGATTGCCATTGGCTTTTTTCGTGCTTGCTTGATCGTTAGGTTTTTTCATCGTTTCTTTCATGGCAGTTTTTTTGGCTAGCGCTAGGCTTAGATTTGGCGTAGCAAATGGATCATCTCAATCACCACATCTGCCGCCTCGGCGCCCTTGACCGCCACGCGGTCTAGTGCTTGCTCATCGTTTTCTGTGGTCAAAATCGCGTTGGCGATGGGCACACCAAACTGCAATTGCACTTCAGATACACCACGCGCTGATTCGTTGGCCACCACTTCAAAGTGATAAGTCTCGCCGCGGATTACCGCGCCTAGCGCGATCAAGCCATCAAATTTTTCTGAGTTAGCCATGGTCTGCAATACCAGCGGGGTTTCTAGCGCACCCGGTACCGTGGCTAAGGTAATATCCTCATCGCTTACGCCCAAGGCCAGCAAGCGCTGCTGACAAGCGTTGAGCAATTGATTAACGATGGGTTCATTAAAGCGCGACAAGACGATGCCGATTTTTAGTCCTTGTGCGCTGAGATTTTTTTCTAGACGGTTCAAAACGAGCACTCCAGCGAATTTCAGTGAGGGCGCTATGATACCATCAAGGTGGCTGAAAGATTGATAATGACAGAACATGTAAATGTAATAAAAGTGTCACATCAGATTCATATAGTAGCGATGTGAAATTTTTAACCCAACAGGACGCGCTATGGCGGCACATATCTTAATTGTCGAAGACGAACCAGCGATTCAAGAGTTACTCGCGCTTAATCTTATTCAAGCAGGTCATCAGCCATTGCGTGCGCTAAGCGTAGAACACGCCACCAGCTTGATGCGCGAGATGATGCCAGATTTGATTATTTTGGATTGGATGTTGCCCGGCGTGAGCGGCATTGAGTTTGCCCGCAAGCTAAAAAGTGATGATATGTATAAACATATCCCCATTATTATGCTCACTGCGCGTGGCGAAGAAGGCGACAAAGTGCGTGGTTTAGAAGTCGGCGCCGATGATTATGTCACCAAACCATTTAGCCCCAGAGAGCTGAATGCCCGCATCAAAGCGGTGTTGCGCAGACGTGCCCCACAAATCACCGATGACCCAATTGAAGCTGGTGGCTTGCATCTCGACCCCAGCACGCACCGAGTGACGGGCAATGGCAAATTTGTCGAGCTAGGCCCAACGGAATTTAAATTGCTGCACTATTTAATGTCGCATCCTGAACGTGTGCATAGCCGCGCCCAAGTGCTAGATAAAGTGTGGGGCGACCGCGTGTTTGTGGAAGACCGCACTGTGGACGTGCATATCCGCCGCTTGCGTTTGGCCTTAAGTCATACCGGCCATGAACATTTAATTCAAACTGTGCGTGGAGTTGGCTACCGCTTCTCGCTGCAATAGCTCATAATTAGGGCTTTTCAAATTTCCGGAAACTCACTTTGCAAGATCTGCGTTGGAAAGCATTTTGGCTGACCTTTACTTGGCTATTGATTTGCCTAGTGGTCGGCCTTTTTACTGATTGGACTAGCGCATGGCTGCTATTTGCCTGCGGCATTATTTTGTATGGCGCGCGCCATTTATATTGGCTGTACCAATTGGATAAATGGCTAGAAAAACCAGATTTAAATACCATCCCCTTGGGTAGCGGCGTTTGGGAAGATATTTTCGCCAAGGTCTATCACGAACAACGTCGCCATGCGCGTACCAAAGTGCAATTAAGCAATGCGCTAGAGCGCTTTCGACACGCTGCCGGCGCGCTGCCCGATGGCGTGGTGCTATTAGATGATGATAATAAAATCGAGTGGTGTAATCGCCCCGCCGAGCTGCATTTGGGCATCGCGCTGAAACAAGATATCCACCAGCCTATTGTGTATTTAGTGCGTAGCAGTGAGTTTCTGCAATATCTTGAACACCATATTGATATCGACCCGATTAAGCTGCAAAGCATTAGCGGTGGCAAAGAAATCACGCTAGAAATTCGCTTGGTGGCGTTTGGCAGCAACCAAAAATTATTGCTCAGTCGCGATATTAGCCAAGTGGAAAAGCTAGACCTGATGCGGCGCGATTTTATTGCCAATGTGTCACATGAGTTGCGCACTCCGCTCACGGTAGTAGGTGGATTTTTGGAAACGCTTAGCGATATGGATAACACGCTGAGCGCGCAGACCAAACAGTACTTTGACATGATGCTGGAGCAAACCCAGCGTATGCAGTTGTTGATTGAAGATTTGCTCACCCTATCCCAGCTAGAAGCCAATAGCTCTGGGCCTGAGGAGGAAGCGATTGATATCGCCAACCTGCTAAAGATAGTGATTAGCGAGGCCAAAGGCTTAAGCAATGGCAAGCATCAAATTCATTTGCAAACGCAAGACGGGCTGAATATCAAAGCCTCGCGCAAGGAATTGCATAGCGCCTTTAGCAACTTGGTGAGCAATGCCATACGCTACACCCCTGAAGGTGGCGAGATTTTTGTCACTTGGCAACTAGACAATCATCAAGCGGTATTTAGCGTAAGAGATACCGGCATAGGTATAGAACCAGAGCATATCACGCGTTTGACCGAGCGTTTTTATCGTGTTGACCGCAGCCGTAGCCGCGAAACCGGTGGCACTGGCTTAGGCTTATCCATCGTCAAACATATCCTCAGCCGCCATCAAGCCAGACTAGAAATTCATAGCGAATTTGGCAAAGGCAGCACCTTCTCAGCAGTATTCCCCAAAGCCCGCATCATTTAGCCCAAAAAAAACCCAACCCGATATTGCTGGGTTGGGTAGGCTTGGCCCTAGGTGGCCAAAGGGTTAGCGGCTTGCGCGCTAGATAACAGTAAAGTTATTGACAATAGATGTGGTATTACCCGCTGCGTCGGTGAGCAAAATAGTAATCGAGGCGGCGCCTAAAGACGTGTGTTGGAACACCGCATCTTTAAAGGCCGCCGACAACTCAGCGCCGGTACCTGATAACTGTATACCCGTGCTGGTGAACTGCGTTTAAAATTAGTACCAGTATGAGTGAGAGTTTTATCTTACATTCA
>CAYNLW010000016.1:0-27359 GCA_964398195.1 uncultured Methylophilaceae bacterium
GAATGTAAGATAAAACTCTCACTCATACTGGTACTAATTTTAAACGCAGTTCAATGCCATCTCAGCATATTCATAATTTTTAGGGTCGTAATTAACTCCTCGAATTGAGATTGGATAAGTAAAAACTTCTTTATCCGTTCGCACATCAATAATTGTTACTTTTCTCATGATATTTCACATCCTTTCGTGGCGCATCTGACAAATCTGCTATGAGCTTAGAGAGCAATTTACTTTTGATCAATTTTTAACAAAAAAGACAAACCATTTACTTGAAATGTATTATTAATTTATCGAAAGTAAATATTTCTAGCAATCAAGTCAGGACGTTAGAATAAAAAAATGCTACAATAGAAGATGTAGTAATCAATCTTCGTTTTTCTAACACAATGTGTAACCAAAATCACACAACTGCTGATTTATAATGGAAATTTTTCATTATAAATCAATCAGTAAGTAATTTTTTAATTACACTAAAGTTACACATTTTTTATAGGTTATTGATTTATAATGAAAATTAACAATAAATTTATTGAGTGGGAGTAAATAATGAGTATCTACTCGATGATATGAAAAATATAGTTTGCGATGTATCACTAATAGTAGAAATACTGATACAAAAATTTAATCTTCACCATTCATAAATGCGTTCCTATCTATTCCTGTTTATTTTCTCACTTGCCCCCTTTTTCACCCACGCTGAACCCTCACTCAATCGCTCTACATTGCAACTCAACGCTTATTTTGAAAGCTACTACGTGGATGCGCGGGAGTCGCGGCGGCAGTTGCCGGAGCAGGTTTATAGTTATCAGCAAGTGAATCAGCCGGCGATTAATTTGGCTTATGTGCAGGCTAGTTTTGCTCAGCCGGATATTCGTGGCAATTTAGCTTTTGCTGGTGGCACTTTTATGCGGGCGAATTATGCGCGTGAACCTGAGGGGTTGGATAATCTTTATCAGGCGAATGTGGGGATTAGGTTGTCGGAGCAGCAGCAGATTTGGTTAGATGTGGGGGTGATGCCTTCGCATATTGGGCTGGAGACGGCGCGGGGATTGGATAATTGGACGCTGACTCGGAGCATGATGGCGGATAACTCGCCGTATTATGAAACTGGCTTGAAGTTAAGTTATCGCTCGCCTGATCAGCGCTTGACGGTGGCTGGGTTGTTGCTGAATGGATGGCAGAGAATACGTCGGCAATCGGGTAATAGTTTACCGGCGCTGGGGCATTTAATTAGTTATCAGATAAATGAAGATTTCACCATCAATAGTAGTTCGTTTATTGGTAGTGATACGCCAGACCGCGAGCGTCGTATGCGTTATTTTCATCACTTGGATATGCAGTACAACTTTAGTCCTCAATGGCAGATGCAAGCGGCTTGGGATATTGGCGCGCAGCAACCGGAAAAGGCTAGTAGCGAATATCACGTATGGCATTCTCCGCTATTACAAGTGCGCTATAAAATCGATGCGCAGATGGCTATCACTGGTCGTTGGGAGGCTTTTTATGACCCGCACCAAGTGATTATTCAGGTGCAACCTTGGCAACGCTTTTCTACCCAAGCAATTTCGTTGAATTTTGATTACGCATTGAATGCGCATATGGCCTATAGAGTAGAACTGAAATATTTAGATAGTGATGCAGCTATTTTCCGCAACCATCAGCAAACTTATCAGCAAGATTTATTAATCAATTCGGCATTAATCTTGCATTATTAATAACAATTTTTTTAATAATTGACTTCGTTGCCAATGCAAAAGTGTGTTATATATTCGTCTACAATAATTTCACTAAAGGCTAATATGACTGAGCAAGTAACAACAAAAAAGAATAGCAAAAAGATTATCAAACGGTTAGATGAACGCCTGTGCGATTTCTTATTTGGTCATCATCAGGGCTATCTTTGGGGGCAACGCTGCCAAACCGATGCTCAGTTTAAGCGCTTGTTGCTAACGCAAGGGGGCTTTGTCGATGTGCATATAGAAAGCCGGCTGCTTTATGATGAATTAATTCCGTTTACCATCTTTCAAACCCCTTATTGTGAAATTGCCTTTAATCAGCTGTGTTGGCAAGCCGGCAATTTGCAACACAATTATCTGCGTAATGCCGATTTATTTTTATTCCGTAACCAGCAACGGCTTATTTCTGTTAGCGTCAACCATGCAGCGCATATTTTGCCTGACCATGATTGTGTCAATCACTACCGTGTCAGTGATTCTGAGATTCATTGGACACAACAAAATATCTGGTTAAATGACTATATAGATTTTATTCAGCGTATCGAATCGCTGCTTCAACAGCTCGCTCCACTAGCACCAGCATTGTCCAGTAAAGATAACCATAGTGCGGCTTATCAGCTCGGCTATCGGCTTGCTAAGTGGTTGTATCGTCAAAAAAATATTCCCGCCATTAAAGCAGCGCCGTGCCTGTCTTTTGCCCATAGCCAATGACGAGCAGCATTAAAAAAGGTATACTTCGCCCTCGTTTTAATGGGAAGCAGCATGAGTCGAGGTTTTGTTAAAGAAGATGATTTAGAACTCGCCGGCACAGATTTACCTGAGCGCCCAATCAGCCCACATCCCAACTACGTGACGCCGTTTGGTTTAAAACAACTGCAGCAACATGAACAGCAGCTACTACAACAGCGTGAACAATTAACCGGTCGTCAAGATGATCCCCAAGCCTTACAGCAACTGGCCGTGCTAGAGCGCGATTTACGCTATATACAAGCCCGCCTTGAACAAGCCATCTTAGTTCAACCCGCCAGCCAAGCAGATGGCGTAGTGGTGTTTGGCGCCAGCGTGAGCGTAGAAGATGAACATGGCCAACAACATATTTTTCATATTGTCGGCGAGGACGAAGCGGACTTGAGCGTCAATAAAGTCAGTTATGTTTCCCCGCTTGCCAAAGCCCTAATCGGTCATAAAGTGGGCGAAAGCGTGCTGTGGCAGCGCCCAGCTGGCAATGTAGTACTAGAAATTTGTCAAATTCATTATTAACTGAGGTGTTATGAAAGTCTCTGAAGCAATTCAAAAGCGTCGTTCGATTAAGCAGTTCGACCCCAATCACGCCATGTCTATGGCTGAAGTCCAACATTTGATTGAGTTGGCGATGCTCTCCCCCACCGCTTTTAATATCCAGCATTGGCGTTTTGTCGTGGTAGAAAATGCCGAATTGCGTCAACAAATCCGGCAAGTCAGTTGGAATCAGGCGCAAGTAACAGACGCTTCTGCACTCATCGTATTGGTGGCCGATTGTCAGGCTTGGGATAAACAACCAGAACGTTATTGGCGCAATGCCCCAGAGGCCACACAACAATATTTGGTGCCTGCGATACGCCAGTTCTATCAAGGAAACCCACAAATACAGCGCGATGAAGCGATGCGCTCCTGCGGCATGGCAGCCATGACATTGATGTTGGCGGCCCAGGAAATGGGCTATGACAGTTGCCCTATGGATGGCTTTGATTTTGATGCGGTAAGCGCATTATTAAAGCTGCCAGCAGACCATGTACCAGTGATGTTTGTCGCGCTAGGCAAACCTCTACAAGCGGCTTTCCCTAGAGGTGGGCAGTTGCCATTAGATGAGGTGATGGTGCTCAACCAGTTTTAATCGTAGGCAACACCTGACAGCACGACACTCTGCTGATAAATTGCCGTGCTGCTAGCCAATTAAATCGTCAAGACGAATAAGGAATGAAACGTGCTAATTAGTAATAATGTCACTATGCAATTCGGCGCCAAGCCTTTATTTGAGAATGTCTCAGTCAAGTTTGGCGAAGGCAATCGCTACGGCTTAATCGGCGCCAATGGCTGTGGCAAATCTACTTTTATGAAAATCCTAGCTGGCGTATTAGAGCCTAGCGCTGGCAATGTCAGCCTAGATAGCAACGAACGCATGGCGTGGCTACGGCAAGATCAATTTGCTTATGAAGACCAGCGTGTGTTAGATGTGGTGATGATGGGGCATGAGCAAATGTGGCAGGCGAATGAGCAAAAGAACGCCATTTATATGAACCCCGAAGCCACTGAAGAAGACTATATGCGCGCGGCGGAATTAGAGAACGTCTATGCCGAATATGGTGGCTATACCGCCGAAGCCAGAGCCGGTGAATTATTGTTAGGGGTAGGTATTCCCATTGAGCAACACAGCGGCCTGATGAGCGCCATTGCACCGGGCTGGAAACTGCGTGTGTTACTAGCGCAAGCCTTGTTTGCTAATCCGGATATTTTGCTGCTAGACGAGCCGACCAATAACTTGGATATCAATACCATACGTTGGTTGGAAAATACCCTGAACGAGCGCGATTGCAGCATGATTATTATTTCGCACGATAGACACTTTCTCAATCAAGTGTGCACCTATACCGCCGATATGGATTACGGCAAACTGACCGTTTATCCCGGCAACTACGACGACTATATGGAAGCCTCTACCATGGCGCGCCAACAGCAGTTGCGCGATAACGCCAAAGCCAAGGCGCAGATAGCTGAATTGCAAGACTTCGTAAGGCGCTTTTCCGCCAATAAATCCAAGGCCAAACAAGCCACCAGCCGCGCCAAGCAAATCGAAAAAATCAAAGTGGAAGATATCAGGCCCTCTAGCCGACAATATCCGTTTATACGCTTTGAATATGACGACAGAGAAAAGCTGCACCGCAATGCGCTTGAAATACAAAAGCTAAGCCACGGCTATGACCGCCCGCTATTTAATGACTTTAGTATGATGGTAGAAGCCGGCGAAAAAGTCGCCATTATCGGTGAAAACGGTATAGGTAAAACCACCTTATTGCGTTGCTTGGCGGGAGATTTAAAGGCTAAGCACGGCAACATCAAATGGGCAGAAAAAGCCAATCTAGGTTATTTCGCGCAAGACCACGCAGCGGCTTTTGAACTAGATATCAATCTATTTGACTGGATGAAGCAATATGCCCAAGCCGGCGACGACGACCAAGTGATACGCAGTATGCTAGGGCGTTTGTTGTTCCCCGGCGAGGACTTTAAAAAATCGGTCAAAGTATTATCCGGTGGTGAAAAAGGCCGTATGTTGTTCGGACAGCTAATGCTAGGCAAGCACAATGTCTTGCTGATGGACGAGCCCACCAACCATATGGATATGGAGTCTATCGAAGCGCTAAATACAGCCTTGGATAAGTATCAGGGCACTTTATTCTTCGTCAGCCATGACCGCGAATTTGTCAGCTCGATTGCCACCCGTATTCTAGAAATTCGTGCTGATGGTATTATTGACTATCGTGGCAACTACGAAGAATATCTGGCCAGTCAAGAATTAGAATAAATCGCCTAAACGGCACTCGCCGCAAGCTAGTTTGCCCGCTGGCCGTCGCCATGACCGCTAGCTGGCAAGCTCCAATCTCAGCGAAGCGCAGACGATTAGCACAAAGCGTTGCGCAGTAAAACAGGAGAAGCGTCAAACATGGACAGAGTTGACAAGCGTTTGCTGAGCATCATGCTAATTATCACCGTATTGATTGTTTATCAATTGCTGCATCTACCCATTGCCAGCGTCAAAGACAGTAAGCAACTGGTGGTGATTACCACCAATGGCCAGAATACCTATTTCATCGAAGACCAAGACCGCATGGCCGGCTTTGAATATGACCTAGCGCGAGCTTTTGCGGCCTATCTAGGGCCTGAATATAGCGTACGCTTCGTGGTCAAAGATCAGCTGGCTAGCGTTATCGATAGCCTAATTGACGGGGAAGGCCATATTGCCGCCGCCAACCTCAGCGTAACGCCCAAGCGCGAACGCTATATCAAATTCAGCATGCCGTATTTAGATGTGCAGCAGCACGTGGTGTATAACAGCGAATCGCAACGCGCACCGGAAGGCATCGCCGATTTAGTCGGCAAGCATATCGAAGTGCCGCAAGGCAGCAGCTACGCAGAGCGTCTGATGACGATATCGCAACAACACCCCACACTTGGCTGGCACCCCAATAAAAACGCCAATTCTGAAGACTTAGTCGAACAAGTATGCGCGGGCACACTAGATTACACGGTGCTGGATAATTTGATGGCGACCATGTTGCAAAATTACTACCCCAATCTAGGGCTAGGCTTCGCCTTGGGCGAGGCAGAGAAATTGGCTTGGGCGTTTCCGCGCGATGGCGAGGCTTGGTTATATGAAAAATCACTGGAGTTTTTTCAAACCATTAAAAGCAATGGCGAGCTAAAAAAACTGGTAGATCGTTACTACGGCCATATTGATAGGCTCAACCCTGCCGATGTCAGAAAGTTTCTTGGCAAAATGCGTAGCACACTACCGCAATACAGCAAGTTGTTTAAGCAAGCGCAAGAACTAACAGGCATAGATTGGCGTTTAATCGCGGCGATTAGTTACCAAGAATCGCATTGGAATCAGAACAACACCTCGCCTACCAATGTGCGCGGCATGATGATGCTGACCGAACAAACCGCCGATAGCATGGGGGTCACCGATAGACTAGACCCCAAACAAAGCGTGTTGGGCGGGGCTAAATATTTGATGTTATTAAAAGACAAACTGCCCGCCCATATCGAAGAACCCGACCGCACTTGGATGACGCTAGCCGCCTACAATATCGGCATGTCTCACCTTGAAGACGCACGCATTCTAGCCCGCCGCCTAGGCCGCAACCCTGATCACTGGTCAGACATTAAAGCCACCCTCCCCTTGCTCAGCAAACCGCAATACTACGCCAAACTAAAATCCGGCTACGCCAGCGGCGGCGCCCCTGTCATCTTCGTAGAATCCATCCGCACCTATCACAGCATCCTCAGCCGCTACGCCGCAGAATACCAACCCGGCTTCCCGGTGTTGAATCTGTTCAATTAATCTTGCATCGCCATTGAGTTCGTCATACTGCGCGTAGTTGCAGTATCCAGTCTAAACTCAAAGCTTCCTTCCTTGTCATACCGACGAAAGTCGGTATCCAGTGGCGTTAGGGTTTAATAATGAAAAATACCTTTTTGGTTTTCTCCTGGATACTGCAACTACGCGCAGTATGACAAGGTGAAAAATGCCTTTTTGTTTCAGAAAGCCACGTGATACCGTTTTGCAACGGTATGACGATGGTGGTGAGGTGCTTTTTGGTTTTGTCCTGGATACTGCGACTGCGCGCAGTATGACAAAGCTTTAGCTTAGCTTGTCCAAGCCGCCCATATAGGGTCTTAGCACCTCTGGGATGGTGACGCTGCCGTCGGCGTTTTGGTAGTTTTCTAAGATGGCGACTAGGGTGCGGCCTACGGCTAGGCCTGAGCCGTTGAGGGTGTGGAGTAGTTCGGTTTTTCCTTCGGCATTGCGGTAGCGGGCTTGAAGGCGGCGGGCTTGGAAGCTTTCGCAGTTGGACACGGATGAAATCTCGCGATAGGTGTTTTGCGCGGGTAGCCACACTTCTAGGTCATAGGTTTTGGCGGCGCCGAAGCCCATATCGCCGGTGCATAGCAGCACCACGCGGTAGGGCAATTGCAGGGCTTTGAGGATATTTTCAGCATGGCCGACCATTTCTTCTAGGGCGGCGTCGCTATGTTCAGGGGCGACGATTTGCACCATTTCTACTTTATCAAATTGATGCTGGCGTATCATGCCGCGCGTGTCTTTGCCATACGAACCGGCTTCGGAACGGAAGCAAGGGGTGTGGGCGGTGAGTTTTATTGGCAGGCTATCCAGCGCCACGATATCGCCACGCACGGTATTGGTCAGCGTCACTTCAGAGGTGGGAATCAGGTATAAGCGGCTATCGCCGTGCGGGGTGGCGAATAGATCTTCCTCAAACTTGGGTAATTGACCAGTGCCTAGCAAGGTTTCTGCCGTCACCAAATACGGCGTATAGCACTCGGTATAGCCATGCTGTTGGGTTTGCATATCCAACATCCATTGCGCCAACGCTCTGTGTAAGCGCGCCATTTGGCCACGCATCAGGGTAAATCTGGCGCCTGAAAGTTTGGCACCAGTGTCAAAATCCAAGCCCAAAGCCGCGCCGATATCGACATGGTCTTTGACGGCAAAATCAAACTGGCGCGGGCTGCCCACTTGTCGCATTTCTTGATTATCTTTGTCATCTTTGCCCACTGGCACGCTATCCTGCGGCAGATTGGGCACATTCAGCAGCATCTGTTGCAACTGGCTTTGTATCTGTTGCAATTGTTCTTCGTTTTGTTTCAGTTGCTCACCCAAGCCTGCCACTTCCGCCATGATGGCGCTGACATCTTCGCCCTTGGCTTTGGCCATGCCGATTTGCTTAGAGGCGCTATTGCGCTTGGCTTGCAGATTTTCGGTGGCGGTTTGCACTTGTTTGCGCTGCGCTTCCAGTTGGCTAAACAAGGCAGTATCAAATTGAAAATTGCGCTTAGCCAATTTGCTGACCACTGTGTCTAATTGCGTGCGTAATAATTGAATATCTAACATACGGGCTTCCTAAGATTGCGTTTACTTTTTCTTGTCTTTGGCCGCCGCGTCTAAGGCAGCCAAATGGGCTAATTTGTCGGCTATTTTACCTTCCAAGCCGCGATTTGTCGGTTGATAAAATTTCACCTCGGTCAAACCATCTGGCATATATTGCTCGCCGGCCGCATACGCCTCGGGCTCATCATGCGCATAACGGTATTGTTTGCCGTAATCCAGTTGCTGCATCAGCTTGGTGGGCGCGTTTCTTAAATGCAGCGGCACTGGCCGCGATTGGTCTTGCGCCACCAAGGCTTTGACTTGGTTATGCGCCATATAAGCAGCGTTGCTTTTGGGTGCAATTGCCAGATAAATCACCGCATTGGCCAGCGCCAATTCACCCTCTGGCGAGCCCAGTCGCTCATAGGTCTGGCAGGCATTTAAGCAAATCTCTAAACAGCGCGGATCAGCCAAGCCTATATCTTCTATGGCCATTCTTACCAAGCGTCTGCCCACATACAAAGGCTCTGCCCCGCCATCTAACATACGCTGCATCCAATAAAGCGCGGCGTCTGGGTTAGAGCCACGCACCGATTTATGTAGCGCAGAGATTTGGTCATAAAACGCTTCGCCACCCTTATCAAACAAACGCATTTTGCTGGCCATGGTGGTTTGCAAAAAGGTCATATCTATCTGCTTAATTTCGGCTTGCTTAGCCACTAGCAACAGGCTTTCGCAAAAATTCAGCAAGCGCCTAGCGTCGCCATCGGCATAAGCCAAAATATGTTGCTGCGCGTCCTGCGCTATCTCGATATCGGTTTGCATTTCTTGCAGCGCACGCTGCAATAGCAAGGCCAGTCCATCGTTATCCAGTGGCTTTAATACAAACACTTGGGCGCGGCTTAATAAAGCGCTATTCATTTCAAACGAGGGGTTCTCGGTGGTGGCGCCAATAAAGGTCACCAAGCCACTTTCCACAAACGGCAGAAAAGCGTCTTGCTGGCCTTTATTAAAGCGATGCACCTCATCGACAAACAAGATGGTTTTACGACCCGTCTGTTGCAACACCAGCTCGGCGCGTTCTATCGCCTCGCGTATATCTTTGATACCGGACAGCACCGCTGAGATAGGGATAAATTCTGCGTCTATGCTATTGGCGATCAGTCGCGCCAAAGTGGTCTTACCCACGCCGGGCGGTCCCCACAAAATCATAGAAGGCAGGTTGCCCGATTCAAACGCCAAGCGCAGCGGCTTGCCTGCGCCCAATAGATGCGACTGCCCCACCACTTGGTCTAGACTTTGTGGCCGCAAACGCTCGGCTAAGGGGGCTTGTGGCTTATTGCTGGCGAATAGGTCGCTCACTTAATCACTCACTAATACGTCTGCATTGGCAGGCGCCTTAAATTTAAACATATCAGCGCTGAGCTTGGGGTTACGCTGTAGATTGCTAAACTCGATGATGGTCAGATTGCCAAAACTATCCTGCAACTCCATCTGCATCAACACATCTCCCTTAAAGCCCAAAGCCACTCGTTCAAAGCCGGTTTCTGCCACCTTGGGCACTGCCCACGCCCAATCTAGGCCATTTTTATTATCGCCTTCTTTGAGGTTAAAAAACTTTTCCATCTCCTTGCCGCCGGCCAACATAGCGGCGGGACTGCTGCCGACCAATTTACTAAACGAGCGCACCGTGACTTGGTTTAAATCTACATCTAGCATCCACACTTTTTCGCCATCGCCGACGATGGATTGGGCAAACGGCTTTTGATATTCCCAACGAAAGCGGCTGGGTTTCAGCAACTGCATACGCCCGCTCACGTCTTGCGTTTTATGGCCTTGTTTATTCAACACGATCTGATGAAAGTCGGCCTGCATGGTTTGCACATTCTGGAAATACTCGCGCAAACGGTCTAAACCGCTGGCTTGCGCGCACAGGCTGGTCACACTTAACAGAGAAAAAATTAACACTAGGGAGATGCGCATCAGGATTCCTAAAACCATTATTCACGAGCAGAGGGCGCCAACACCTCACGATTGCCGTTGCTTTGCATGGCAGACACCAAGCCGGCTTGTTCCATTTGTTCAATTAACCGCGCAGCGCGGTTATAGCCTATACGCAGTTTTCTTTGTATCAGCGAAATCGACGCGCGCCGGCTTTCTAGCACCACCGCTACCGCTTCGTCGTATAAAGGATCAGACTCATCACCCGCGCCGCCAAAGTCGCCACCACCCTCTGCCGCCTCGCCCTCGCTAGGGTTCAGGTCTATATAATTCGGTGCGCCTTGCTGTTTCAGATAATCCACCACTCTATGCACTTCGGCATCGCTGACAAAAGCGCCGTGGATACGCTGCGGATGGGTAGTGCCGGGCGGTTGATACAGCATATCGCCCTGCCCTAGCAAGGCTTCAGCGCCCATTTGGTCTAAGATGGTGCGTGAGTCTATCTTGCTAGACACTTGGAAAGCGATACGGCTAGGGATATTGGCTTTAATCAAACCGGTAATCACATCGACCGATGGACGCTGCGTGGCGACCACTAAATGGATGCCGCAAGCACGGGCTTTTTGTGCCAACCTAGCGATCGGTTCTTCCACCTTTTTGCCCACCACCATCATCAAATCGGCCAATTCATCAATCACCAACACGATAAACGGCAATTCTTCTAGTGGCTCAGGGTCATCTGGGGTAATAGAAAAAGGATGGGGGATTTTGCTGCCGTCTTTTTGCGCATCGCGTATCTTTTGATTAAAGCCAGCCAAGTTTCTTACCCCCAAGGCCGACATCAAACGATAGCGTCGCTCCATTTCATTCACCGACCAATTCAGCGCGTGCGCCGCCAAGCGCATATCGGTGATGACTGGGGTTAATAGATGCGGAATGCCTTCATAGACAGAGAGCTCTAGCATTTTTGGGTCGATTAAAATCATGCGCACATCTTTGGCTTCGGCCTTATACACCAAGCTCAAAATCATGGCATTAATCGCCACCGATTTACCCGAACCAGTAGTACCCGCCACCAGCACGTGCGGCATCTTAGCCAAATCCGCCACCACCGCGCGGCCGGAAATATCTTTACCCATGGCGATGGCCAACGGTGAATGCACATCGGCATAGGCTTGCGAGCCCATAATTTCGGAGAGGAACACCACCTGACGTTTAGGATTGGGAATTTCCAAGCCCATACAGCTCTTGCCGGGTATGGTTTCCACCACACGCACACTGACTACGGATAAAGCGCGCGCTAAATCTTTGGCCAAATTGCTTACCTGACTGCCTTTGACACCTGCCGCTGGTTCAAACTCATAGCGGGTGATGACTGGCCCCGGCAAGGCGGCTAGCACCTTGACTTGAATGCCGAAGTCCAATAATTTGCGTTCGATTAGGCGCGAGGTAAATTCCAGCGTTTCTTCCGATTGCACTTCGATTTCGCCTTTAGGCTCATCTAATAAATGCAAAGGCGGCAAAGGCGAATCTGGCAAAGTATTGAATAAAGGCGCTTGGCGCTCTTTGCTAATGCGCTCGCTTTTGGGGATTTCTAGCGTGGGTTTTTTGATTTCTATGGGGGCGCGTTGTTCTAGCAATTTGCGTTGCGACTCAACAAACTCATCGCGCTGTAACTCGGCCAATTTGCCAGCTTTGCGGTCTTTGTAATCTTGGTATTTGCCGTAAACAAAATTCCAACTGCTAATCAGGCCGCCGCCAAACACTTCTAAAATCTTAATCCATGACCAGCCCGTCATCAGGCTAAAGCCGGCCGCCATCACGCTTAACAATAACAGCGTAGAACCGACAAAGCCCAAACTGGCGCGCAAAGGATTATCCAAGCTAGAGCCCAATACGCTAGACATCTGCTGGCTAAAGGTATCGCGTATCGGCAAATCCACAGGCAGCTCGATTAAATGGCCATATTCAAAAGCACTACAAGCCAAAATCAGCAAGGCAAAGCCCAGCATATTTAACCAGCCCAAGGGGCGATAATATTGCGGCTGCTTGACCGCACGAATACTGCGCGACAAGGCCAAGCCCAATAACACCGCCCACCACCACGCAGAAAAGCCAAACAAGGCTAATAGCATGGCGGATAACCAAGCGCCAAAGCGGCCGCCAAAATTATGGATTTCGGTTTGACTGGAATTGGCATTCCAAAACGATGGATCTTCTGGGTAATAGCTGGCGAGGATTAATAATAGAAATATGCCCAATACGGCAAACGCTAACCATTTCAGCTCACGCACCAAAGGTTTAGATTCAGGCGGAATGGCACTGCTAGATGATGGTGTGGATTTTTGTTTGCCAAAGCCGAACAATTGCGCCCCCTAGAGATAAAAAAGCGATTGGATAAAAAGCGTATGGGTGAATTTAATGAAATCGCTAGATTATAACAGTTGCGTGGCTGGGATTATATGCTTGCATTCAGCATGAAGTGCTGGGTTTGGGCTGGCTTTCGCGCAAGCAAAAACTTTTTGTCTAAATGCCAGTCTGCTATCAGTTAAAATATCAAATTCAACTATTCTTATCTTTGCGCTTTGGTTTGAGCAGTTTTGCTTCAAGGCGATTTTATTCAGGAGTTTTTCATGAGCAGCAAACACGCCCGATTAATGATTTTAGGTTCTGGCCCAGCAGGTTATACCGCTGCGGTGTATGCCGCGCGCGCCAACCTAAAACCTGTGCTAATCACTGGTATCGCGCAAGGCGGTCAATTGATGACCACCACAGAAGTGGATAACTGGCCGGCCGATGCAGATGGCGTGATGGGGCCTGAATTGATGGCGCGTTTTCAGAAACACGCCGAGCGCTTTAATACCGAGATGATTTTTGACCATATCCATACCACGCATTTAAACGAAAAGCCTATCCGCTTGGTAGGTGATAGTGGCGAATATACTTGCGATGCGCTGATTATCGCCACTGGCGCCTCAGCCAAATATTTGGGCTTGCCGTCTGAAGAAAAATTTGCCGGCAAAGGCGTTTCTGCCTGCGCCACTTGCGATGGCTTTTTCTATCGCAACCAAGACGTGGCCGTGATAGGCGGTGGCAATACCGCAGTCGAGGAGGCTTTGTATCTGGCCAATATCGCCAATAAAGTCACCTTGGTGCACAGACGCGATACCTTTAAAGCGGAAGCGATTATGGTGGATAAGTTAATGCAGCGCGTTAAAGATGGCAAAATCGTACTGGAGTTGTTCTCTACCCTAGAAGAAGTGCTGGGCGATGAGATGGGGGTGACGGGTATGCGTATCAAGCATGTACAAAGCGGCGCCAGCAAGCAAATTGATTTAAAAGGCGTGTTTATCGCCATCGGCCATCAACCCAATACCGATATTTTCGCTGGTCAATTAGACATGGAAGGCGGCTATATCATTACCCACGCTGGGCGCGAAGGTAACTTTACTGCCACCAGCGTGCCCGGTGTGTTTGCCGCCGGCGATGTGCAAGACCATATTTATCGCCAAGCGGTGACCAGTGCTGGCACTGGCTGTATGGCGGCACTCGACGCTGAACGCTATCTAAGCAATCTGAAATAAGCCTGCGCTTAACAAGGGAGTGGGCTATGCGCGACAAAGCTAACAATCCCATCACGATGGATAGTCCGCTGAGCGATGAAGAGGCGGCTGAATTATTTCGTCAGGCGGTGCAAGACGCCCGTCCTTTGGCGAAAAATCAGGTGCATCACGCCAAGCCTAAACCTAAGCCTATTCCCAAACAATTTATTCAAGACGAGCAACAAGCGCTGCGTGATTCACTGAGCGACGGCTATATCCCCGGCCATGAATTAGAAAGCGGCGAGGAGCTGTTGTATTTGCGCGAGGGCCAATCGCCGCTGGTGATGAGCAAACTGCGCCGTGGCCATTGGGTGATACAAGCCAGTATTGATTTGCATGGCATGATTAGCGACGAAGCGCGCGCTTATGTGGCGGAGTTTTTGCATCAATGCAAGAAACGCGGCATACGCTGTGTGCGCATCGTGCACGGCAAAGGCTTGGGGTCGCGCAATCGTGAGCCGGTGTTAAAACACAAGCTACGCCATTGGCTGATGCAACGCGATGAAGTATTGGCTTATGCACAAGCGCAGCCGCATGATGGCGGCAGTGGCGCGGTAATCGTGCTAATCCGCGCCAGCTGAACGGGGACTAATCCGCACCAGCACTACTGGAATCAGCCTGCAACAAACAGATGGCCTGCGCGGCGATGCCCTGTTGCCGGCCAATAAAGCCCAGCATCTCGGTAGTGGTGGCTTTGACATTCACCTGATCTAAAGCGATTTGGCAATCGTGCGCGATGTTTTCACACATCAAGGGAATATGCGGCGCCATTTTAGGCGCTTGGGCAATAATGGTGGCGTCGATATTGGCGATTTGCCAGCCGCCTTGCGACAACAGCAGCACCACATGACGCAATAATTGACGCGAATCGGCATTTAAAAAACGCGCGTCATTATCCGGAAAATGCCTGCCGATATCGCCCAAGCCAGCCGCGCCTAATAAGGCATCGGCGATGGCATGCAGCAAAACATCGGCATCTGAATGACCCAGCAGGCCATGCGTATAAGCAATCTCCACCCCGCCGATAATACAGCGTCTGCCCTCCACCAACTGGTGCACATCAAAGCCTTGGCCTATGCGGCTGATCAGCTTATTGGCTGGCACATTGTGTTTATCATTGTGTTTATCTGGGACTGGCTGTGACATTATTCATCGTCCTTTATCTGCATCATGGCCTCGACTAAGGCTAAGTCTGGCGGGTAAGTGATTTTCATATTACGCAGCGAACCTGCTACCAGCTGCGGTTTCAGTCCCAAGGCCTCCACCGCTTGCGCTTCATCAGTAGGCGCAATATCGGCTTGTTGCAAAGCCTTGAGCAAGACATGGTATCTAAACATTTGCGGCGTTTGCGCGGTCCACAAACCCTCACGCGCTTGCGTGGCCTGCACTTGTTGCTGGGCGTCGGCTAGCTTGACGGTATCCGCCACAGGCAAGGCCAATAAGCCGCCTACTGGATGATGTTGCAAAGCCTTAAGCAAGCGCTCAAACATGGCCGTGGTCAGCCCTGGTCTTGCAGCGTCGTGCACCACTATCCAATCATCATCACTCGCCTCAATTTGTTGCAAGGTATTCAGCACTGTGGCGGCACGACTGGCGCCGCCGCTAGCCAGCAGATGGCAATGCGGATGTTGCAGTACAGCGCCCATTTGCTTTTGCCAAGCGCTGGATTGCCAAGTCTGATCGTCGGGGCTGAGCGCTAGATAGACCGCATTCACTTGTGGGTATTGGCAAAATAATTGCAGGCTGTAGTGCAACACCGGCTTGCCGGCCAGCGTGAGGTATTGTTTGGCTAAAGCTGAGTTGGGATTGGCGGAGGACTTGTCATTGGCCGCCATGCGACTACCGCTGCCTGCCGCAGGGATGATCACATACAGCGCTGGATGCACTATTGCTGCCCTGCTAACAACAAGGCTTGATGTTGGCTAATAGCGTCGCGCACGATAGGCTGCAAGCCTTCCCCTTGCTGTTGCTGCACATGTTGAATTAACTGCAAACGCATACTGGCCGCCCAAAAGCGCTGTAAGTGTTGCACGATATCTTTTTTGGCTTGTTCGCTATCGGGATAGGATTTAAAAAAATCGCCTATCTGATTGGCCATGCTAACTAAATGTTCGGTATTCATTACTGATAATTTACCTTCTCATTGGAATTGGTTTAAATGCAAAAAAGCGCTTATTTTATAAGACCTTGCCTATCGGTGTATATCACCAACTGATTGGCGCGCGCAAAACCTAGCAAGGTGATCTGTAAACTTTCAGCCAAACGCACCGCCAAGGCAGTCGGCGCGGATACGGCCACCAGTAAAGCAATATCGGCGGCGGCGGTTTTTTGTACCATTTCATAACTGGCGCGGCTGCTGGTCACAAAAAAACCAGACGGCGCTGCGCCAGCCGCGATTTGTTTGGCACGCGCACCTAGCAATTTATCCATGGCATTATGCCGCCCCACATCTTCGCGCAATAACAAAATATCGCCGGCAGGGTCTGCCCAAGCACAAGCGTGGGTGGCGCCGGTTTGCGCCTGCAAAGGCTGTTGCTTAGGCATTTGCTGCAAAGCCAGTTGGATATGCTGCAGACGGATAGGCTGCCCTGGCGATACCGGCTGTTGTGGCAGACGCAAGGCTTGCGCCAGACTTTCCGCGCCACATAAGCCACAACCAGTGCGCCCCGTCATACTGCGGCGCAATTGCTTTAATTTGGCAAAACAAGCACTGGCGATT
Organism: uncultured Methylophilaceae bacterium; assembly: GCA_964398195.1. Lineage (GTDB taxonomy): Bacteria > Pseudomonadota > Gammaproteobacteria > Burkholderiales > Methylophilaceae > RFPI01. The sequence goes on from CAYNLW010000016.1 coordinate 16,645, forward strand.
TGCATATTTAAGGCGATGCCATCGCACTGCGTTTCTATCTCTATGCTATAGATTTGCTTAGGCTGCTGAACAATATTTTCAGCAATAGAAAAGCCCAGCGCAAAGTCTTCTAAATCGCTAGGCGTGGCCAACATCACGGCATGGGAAATATCGTTATACACCAGCGCAATCGGGGTTTCTTCGGCCAGAATATCCTGCTTAACAGCACGCTGCCCGTCTTGCAGTTTTTCAACCTCAAGACGGGCAGTGCTTTGTTGCGATAAGGTAATCATCTCAGCGGCGGCATAGGCTAGGCAGCAATGCCATGCCTATACGCTAGCTGACATTGGCGGGCTTGCTAGCCTGCTCGACAAAACCCACCTGTTGCTCGGTAAAGCGTTTAAAGTTTTGTTGCCAATCAGAAATCTGGCTCACTTTATTCACCTGCACCGCCGTCACTTTGAACTCTGGGCAGTTAGTCGCCCAGTCCGAGTTCTCGGTGGTAATCACATTGGCGCCCGATTCAGGATGGTGGAAGGTGGTATAAACCACGCCTGGCTGCACACGCTCGGTAATTAAAGCGCGCATCACGGTGTCACCAGCGCGACTGCTGATGCCCACCCAATCGCCCTCTTGAATACCGCGATCTTCTGCGTCGTGCGGATGGATTTCCAATACGTCTTCTTTATGCCATGCCACATTGGCGGTACGGCGAGTTTGTGCGCCAACATTGTATTGTGACAAGATACGGCCGGTAGTCAGCAATAATGGATAACGGCCGTTGACCTTTTCTGTGGTCGGCACATATTGGGTAATAAAGAATTTACCCTTGCCACGCACAAATTCATCGACGTGCATAATCGGTGTACCGCTTGGATGTTGGTCATCACAAGGCCATTGCACGCTGCCCAAAGCGTCTAATTTGGCAAAGCTGACACCCTTAAAGGTAGGCGTTAAGGCAGCAATCTCGTACAAGATATCGGAAGCATGGCCGTACTGCATGGGGTAACCCAAAGCGGTGGAGAGCTTGGCGGTAATTTCCCAGTCTTCCATACCATTCTTAGGTGTCATCACGCGACGCACTGGAGAGATACGGCGCTCGGCGTTGGTAAAGGTGCCGGATTTTTCCAAGAACGATGCGCCGGGGAAGAATACATGGGCAAACTTGGCGGTTTCGTTAAGGAATAAATCTTGCACAATCACGCATTCCATAGATTCCAAGGCATGGGTGACGTGCTGGGTATTGGGGTCTGACTGGGCGATATCTTCGCCTATGCAGTACAGCGCCTTAAATGAACCCTCAATGGCAGCGTCTAACATATTAGGAATACGCAAGCCCGGATCGGCGCTCAGTGGACGTCCCCAAGCGGCTTCAAATAAAGCGCGGGTAGCGTCATCGGAAACATGGCGATAGCCGGTAAATTCATGTGGCATAGAACCCATGTCGCAAGAACCTTGCACATTGTTCTGACCACGCAATGGATTCACCCCTACCCCCTCACGGCCGACATTGCCGGTGGCCATGGCGATATTGGCGATGCCCATCACCATGGTGGAGCCTTGACTGTGTTCAGTCACGCCCAAGCCATAATAAATCGCGGCATTGCCACCCGTCGCATATAAACGCGCAGCGGCGCGCAAATCTTCGGCAGAAACGCCTAACTCGGCACTTAAGGCTTCAGGTGAGTTTTGTGGTTGGGCGGCAAAATCGCGCCACATTTGGTAGGAATCCCATTCACAACGCTCACGCACAAAGTCTTCTTGCACCAAGCCCTCAGTGACTAATACATGAGAAATCGCGTCGATTAAGGCGACATTGGTGCCGGGGCGCAATTTCAAATGATAGTCAGCGCGGATATGGGGTGACTGCACCAAGTCGATAGCACGTGGGTCAGCAACGATCAGCTTGGCGCCTTGACGCAATCTGCGTTTCATCTGTGAGCCGAATACGGGGTGGCCATCGGTAGGGTTCGCGCCGATAACAAAAATCACATCGGAGTGCATCACAGAATCAAAAGTCTGTGTGCCAGCGGATTCGCCCAAGGTTTGTTTTAAGCCATAACCGGTGGGTGAATGGCAAACGCGCGCACAGGTATCGACGTTGTTGGTGCCTAATACCGCACGTATCAGTTTTTGCGTGACATACACTTCTTCGTTGGTACAACGTGAAGAAGTAATGCCGCCTATCGCCTGTTTGCCGTATTTGTCTTTGATGCGTTGAATTTCGCTAGCAGCATAACTAATCGCCTCATCCCAACTCACTTGTTGCCAAGCGTCATGGATGGATTTACGTATCATAGGCGTAGTAATGCGGTCTTTATGGGTGGCATAACCCCAAGCAAAACGGCCCTTCACGCAGGAGTGGCCATGATTCGCGCCGCCATGCTTGCTCGGTATCATACGCACCACTTGCTCGCCCTTCATTTGCGCATCAAACGAACAACCTACGCCGCAATAAGCGCAAGTGGTGGTGACCGAGTAATCTGGCACGCCATTATCCACCACGGATTTTTCGATTAAGGTGGCGGTTGGGCAAGCCTGCACACAAGCGCCACAGGACACGCACTCAGAATCCATAAAGTTGCCTACGCCTGACGCCACTTTGGATTCAAAGCCGCGCCCTTGTATGGTCAAGGCGAAAGTACCCTGCACTTCTTCGCATGCGCGCACGCAGCGTGAGCAGACGATACATTTGGAAGGGTCAAATTGGAAATAAGGGTTAGAGGTGTCTTTTTCTGAGCTTAAGTGGTTTTCGCCTTGATAGCCATAACGCACTTCACGCAAGCCGACTGCGCCGGCCATATCTTGTAATTCGCAATCGCCATTGGTGGCACAAGTCAAACAATCCAATGGGTGGTCGGAGATATACAGTTCCATCACGCCACGGCGAATATCCGCCAGCTTAGGCGTTTGCGTCTTAACCTTGAGGCCTTCTGCCACTGGGGTGGTACAAGAGGCGGGATAGCCACGGCGGCCTTCGATTTCGACCAAGCACAAGCGACACGAACCAAACGGCTCAAGGCTGTCGGTAGCGCATAATTTAGGCACTGAAACACCGGCTTGAATGGCGGCGTGCATAATCGAGCTGCCGGCTGGCACGCTGATTGAGTTGCCGTCAATTTCCAGCGTCACTTGTTGTGCCGACGACTTGGCCGGTGTGCCATAATCGGTGTACTGATTGATAGGTTTCTTCATAGTTTCCTCCAACCTTGCTTTCTGCTTTGCTTTATCTATCTGGTTAATTGACTTGCTAGTTTATCTATTTGCCCGCTGGCTCTGCCACGCCAAAGTCTTCCGGAAAATGGTTAATCGCGCTTAATACTGGGTAAGGCGTCATGCCACCCAAAGCGCATAAAGAGCCATTCAACATGGTGTCACTGAGGTCGCGTACCAAAGCGATATTTTGCGCTTTGTCCTTGCCTGCGATGACTTTATCCAATACTTCCATACCTCGGGTAGAGCCGATACGACACGGGGTGCACTTGCCACAGGATTCTACCGCGCAGAATTCAAAGGCATAGCGCGCCATTTTGGCCATATCGACGCTGGTGTCAAATGCCACCACACCGCCATGGCCTAATACTGCCCAAATATCGGAGAATTTTTCATAGTCCATAGGGGTATCGAATTGCTCTTCTGGCAGATACGCGCCCAACGGGCCGCCCACTTGCACCGCGCGAATCGGCTTGCCGCTGGCGGAACCGCCGCCAAAGTCATATAGCAATTCGCGCAAGGTGATGCCAAAGGCTTTTTCTACCAAGCCGCATTGTTTAAGGTTGCCCGCTAATTGGATAGGCAAAGTGCCACGCGAACGTCCCATGCCAAAGTCGCGATAGAAGTTAGCGCCTTTGTCCAAAATAATCGGCACAGTGGCCAGCGAAATCACATTGTTGACCACGGTAGGCTTGCCAAGTAAGCCCTCGATAGCGGGCAATGGCGGCTTAAAGCGCACCAAACCACGCTTGCCTTCTAGGCTTTCTAATAAAGAGGTTTCTTCGCCACACACATAAGCCCCTGCCGCGCGTCTGACTTCTAGGTCTAAGCGCTTGCCAGAGTCTAAGATATTGTCGCCCAAGTAACCCGCGTGATAAGCGCTTTCAATCGCCTCGTTCAGGGTAATCAGCGCATCAGGATATTCTGAACGCAGATAGATATAACCTTGCGTGGCGCCAACTGCCAAACCAGCGATGGTCATGCCTTCGATCAGCACAAACGGATCGCCTTCCATAATCATGCGGTCGGAATAAGTACCAGAATCGCCTTCGTCGGCATTACACACAATATATTTCTGCTCGGCTGGCGCATTCAGCACCGTGTTCCATTTGATGCCAGTGGGGAAAGCTGCGCCACCACGTCCACGCAAACCAGAATCTGTCACTTGTTGCACGATTTCTGCTGGGCTCATGGCCAAGGCATTGCGTAGGCCTTGATAGCCATCATGGGCAATATAATCGGTCAAGCTGACTGGGTCGGTAATGCCTACACGGGCAAAGGTCAAACGTTCTTGCTTCTTTAACCAAGCGATTTCAGCGGTTAGGCCTAAATGCAAGCGATGTGGCTTGCCATGCAGAAAATCAGCCTCAAACAAACTCGCCACATCATCCACTGTGACTGGACCATAAGCCACACGGCCTTGTGCAGTCTGCACTTCCACCATAGGCTCTAGCCAGAACATACCGCGCGAACCGTTGCGTACTAATTGGATATCTGCGCCACGTTGTTTGGCCTCGGCAAGGATTTGCGCAGCGACTTGATGCGCGCCTAATGATAAGGCGCTGGAGTCTCTAGGGACATAGACGGTGATACTCATGCCACCTCCCTAGCTTGCTTGATGATTTGTTGCAGACGTTTTTCATCGACGCGACCACACACTTTTTCGTCTAGCGCGATTGAAGGTGAACAAGCGCAGTTGCCCAAGCAATAGATAGGCTCTAGGGTAATCGCGCCATCGGCAGTGGTTTCATGATAATCAATGCCCAAGGTTTGCTTAGCCCATTGTTCTAGAGCATCGGCGCCCATGGCTTTGCAGGACTCGGCGCGGCAGATATGCAGAATATGACGACCGACAGGCTCGGTGCGGAAATGATGATAGAAGCTGACCACGCCATGCACTTCTGCCACGGAAATATTCAAGGCTTTAGCGATGCTGGGATAGCTTTCTTGCGGCACATAGCCGATATCGTCTTGTATCGCATGCAAGATGGGCAACAGCGCACCAGGCAGAGTGCGTAAGGCATTGATATGCGCCTCAATGCTGACTTGCTGTTGTTGCGACAAATTTGTTTGTTGGTGCGACAAATTACTCTCCAATTTTATTAGCAGTCCCAAATTGAGCATTAACTTCTCTCAAGCTAACTTCTCTCAAGCTATGGCAAATTTGGGCTGGCATTAATTATCCAACTAATTATTTTATCAAAAATACCTGCCTAAAAGAGTCCATGAAAATCATTATTTTTCTTATCAGCTTTTCCATCAGCATGCATGTCTGCAATGCACGATGAACAAGCACATTTCAATAGACTGAAAAAAAAGCGCTTAGTTTTAAAAAAACTCGTCAAAAACATGAAAAATTCATGTAAAGTTAGCGGTTGGCACGTGTTGGATTTTTTATTACTGCAACCACAATGCAACATCAGCAATACAACCAAAACTGTGCTAAATCTAACAAAGGGAAAATGATTAATTCAAGTTTTGGAGAGAGAGAATGAGTGTAGATCTACTGAAGAACATGGGAGTTAAAATCCCCTACAAAGCCAAATATGACAATTTTATCGGTGGTAAATGGGTGGCCCCGGTCGCCGGCGAGTATTTTGATGTTGTCACCCCTATCACCGGCAAACCTTATACCAAAGCGGCTAGATCTGGCGCTGCGGATATCGAGTTAGCCTTAGATGCCGCCCACAAAGCTGCTGAAGCGTGGGGCAAAACAGCGCCTGTAGAACGCGCTGGCATCTTGTTAAAAATTGCCGATCGTATCGAGGCAAATCTAGAAACCATCGCCACCGCAGAAACTATTGATAACGGCAAACCGATTCGTGAAACCATGAATGCCGATATTCCATTGTCTGCTGACCACTTCCGTTATTTCGCCGGTTGTTTGCGTGCGCAAGAAGGCAGCATCTGTGAAATCGACGAAAACACCATCGCCTATCACTACCATGAACCATTAGGCGTGGTCGGTCAGATTATTCCTTGGAACTTCCCCATCTTGATGGCTGCTTGGAAACTAGCACCAGCTTTGGCTGCGGGTAATGTGGTGGTATTAAAACCAGCTGAATTCACACCGATTAGTATTCTGATTTTGATGGAAATTATCGCTGACTTGGTACCGCCAGGCGTGATTAATATCGTTAATGGTTATGGCCGTGAAGTCGGTTCGCCATTAGCCAACAGCAAGCGTATCGCTAAGATTGCCTTTACTGGCTCTACCGCCACAGGCCGTGTGATTGCGCAAGCTGCTGCCGGCAACTTGATTCCTGCTACATTGGAATTAGGCGGCAAATCACCTAACGTATTCTTTGATGATATCGCTTTAGAAGACGACGCTTTCTTTGATAAAGCCGTTGAAGGTCTAGTGCTATTTGCCTTTAACCAAGGTGAAGTATGTACCTGTCCATCACGCGCACTGATTCAAGAATCTGTCTATGACAAATTTATGGAGCGTGTATTGCCACGTGTGGCTGCCATTAAACAAGGCAACCCACTAGACCCTAACACCATGATAGGTGCGCAAGCATCAGCAGATCAGCTGAACAAAATCATGTCGTATATGGACATCGGTCGCCAAGAAGGCGCGCAAGTATTGTGCGGTGGCGAGCGTAATGTGTTAGGCGGCGACTTAGCAGAAGGCTACTACGTCAAACCTACCTTGTTCAAAGGTAATAACAATATGCGTATCTTCCAAGAAGAAATCTTTGGCCCAGTGCTATCAGTAACGACTTTCAAAGACGAAGTTGAAGCACTAAAAATCGCCAATGACACCATCTTCGGTCTAGGCGCAGGTGTTTGGAGCCGTGATGGCAGCCGTGCTTACCGCATGGGTCGTGGCATCAAGGCAGGTCGTGTATGGACTAACTGTTACCACGCCTACCCAGCACACGCTGCATTCGGTGGTTACAAAGAGTCCGGTATCGGTCGCGAAACGCACAAGATGATGTTGGATCATTACCAACAAACCAAGAACCTATTGGTGAGCTATTGCCCTAACAAGCTAGGCTTCTTCTAAACGTTAGGCCAGTTATTGAGTTTGGTCAGTTGCAAGCTTAATTTGCAAACATTGACTGGCTAAATCCATGTAGGCTAAGAGGCGGTTTACTACCGCCTCTTTTTTTGGCGCCTCTTTTTTTGGCTGTATTTTTTGCTTATAGGAGCTGTCATGTCACAACAGATTACCCTACGCATATCCGCCACCGACGCGGCTATCCAACTGATCCAACAACTCAGCGAGAAATATGGCGCTTTGGCATTTTTGCAATCAGGCGGTTGTTGTGAGGGCAGCGGGCCGCTATGTATGCCGGCGGTGGAATATATCCCGGTGGCTAGCGATGTATTGTTGGGTGAAGTAGCGGGGGCGAAATTTTATATGTCGCAAAGCCATTTTGAATTTAGTCGCAACACTCACACCATTTTGGACGCGGTTGCCGGTTCCGGCGGTTCGTTTTCTTTGGAATGTGGTAGTGGAATGGCGTTTGTAACGCGCGGACGCTTGTTTAGCGATGAAGAATTAAAAAATTTACAGGACTAGCTGGTAAGGGCTAGTCCTGTCATTTTTGTACCTGTCAATTTTGGTTTGGTCAAACAGCTATTCGTCAAATTGCGCAATCCGCAACAGCAACTTTTCAAAATTCTCGGTATAGGTCTGAATATCCCCCAAGCGCGTGCTTTGCACATCGTGGCGCAGATTTTCATGTAATTGATTTAACAATTCTGGCTGTTGCGCCAATTCCACCACCTTGCTGACATATTCTTCCGGGGTTTTGGCTATCCACTCTGGTCGCCCCAAGGCTTGCAAAAAGCTCACCCCCATACGTCCCACAAAGTTTTCACCCTCTAGCGTAATCACCGGCACACCCATCCACAAAGCCTGTAGCGTAGTGGTACCGCCGTTATAAGGGAATGGGTCTAGCGCGATATCCATATCAGCATATTCCTGCATCATATCGAACAGCCCAGTTGGCTCGCGCATCTCTATGCGTTCTGCGGCGATACCCAGGTCTTGCAAAGACTGACGGAAATGATTGGCGATATGCTCATCGGCAAAGCCAGAGGCTTTCAGTAACAAAGTGGCATTGGGTAATTGATGCAGAATTTCTGCCCATAACTTCAAGCAGCCCGGCACCAACTTCATGGCATTGTTAAACGAGCCCAGCACAATACGGCTGTTGGCGTCTAAGGAGCGACGTTCTGGCATAGGGTAGTGATCGACCGGCGCCCAACAAAACACCATATCAGGCATGGCGGCGATGCGCTCGCTATATAAATGCTGATGCTCCTCAGGGCTGACGATGCTATCGCCGATTAGCCAGTCTATGCGGGTCATGCCAGTGGAATGCGGATAGCCCAAAAAGGTCGCCTGCACTGGCGCTGGGCGCATGGCCATGACACCTAGGCGGTGGCTACTGGTGTGGCCAGCGGTATCAATGAGTAAATCCAAATCATCTTGTGCAATTTGTTTGGCGATATCTTGGTCAGGCCACAGATTGACATCGTGCCTCACCGACGCGGCATTTTTGGCGCGCGCGGTATAGATATCGTGCATATTGCCGCTGTGATAGATAAACACCTCAAATTTGCTCTTATCGTGGTGTTCTAACACCGGCAGCAAAAATAGATTGACGGGGTGTTGTCTATGCAAATCTCCGCTCAGATAACCGACTCTAAAACGTCTGCCATTCAGCTTCTTATAAGGCGCTAAGCTGGTATCAAGATTGCCGTGCATAGGCTGAATAGCGGCTTCGACAGGGGCACATAAAGCGCGGTGCAAGTCTATGCGCTGTTGTGCGGTTAAGTCGCCGGCATATAAAGAGGACATGGCCACAGTTGAAGCCAAGCGCGAAGTGGGATCGGCTTTTTTATACAGCTCATACACCGTTTTGAAATAACTCTCGCCCTCGCCGGTTTTGTTTTTCAGCTGCGCATACAACAACTGCGCATCAGGCAATTCAGGATTAAGCTGCAAAGCCTTCTCACAGCTAATTAAAGCATCGCTGGAATGATTAATCTGCGATTCAGTCTGCGCCAGCGCCAACCAAGCCATGGCATCGTTAGGCAACATCTGCACCACTTGACGGCGCAAAGCCACCGCCTCTTGCCAATAATTCAAGCTAAAACTACGTTCTGCTAGCAAAGACAAAAAGCCCGGATTAGGCGACAAAGCCGCACGGCTAAATGCCCGCTCCGCCCCCTCGATATTGCCCACGCGCAACAAAGCCTCGCCCAACAACATCATAGAGCCATAACGCAAAGGCCGTTGCGGGGTTACCTCGACCAGCGTCTGCAACACCTGCAACGCCCCCTCAGCATCGCCCGCATTCAAGCGCCAGCGCCCCATAATATGCGCCGTTTCCCCCGGCAAATATTCAATCGAAGCCACATCAGAAAACATCACCCGCAACGCCGGCATAGGCTGCACCATCTCCTGCAAACGCAACAAATACAATAGCGTCAGCCAATCATCTGTCAAACTCTCCGCTAAGACCTGCATCTGCTTCAAGCCCTCATCTGCCTTCTCAAAGGCCGAGCGCCCCAACACATCTTCAGGATAGGTATTCCACACCCGACTATTGTCGGCCCTCCCCGCCGTCTGCGTCTGCTGCACCAAATAACGTAACTCCGAAGCCTGCTCAGGCTTCACCCGCGACCCCTGCAAAGCCGCATAAGCAGTACGCCAATTCAAGCCCAGCCCACTATAAATATTCGCCAACTCCTGCCAAACCTCAAAGTTGATAGGATTCTGCTGAATCGCCAGCCACTGCGTTTTCAAAGATTGTGTTTTCAAGATGAACTTCCTTTTTAATATTATTAATAAAAATTGTTATACCCACATCGCCTTACCAAATCCCCAACACCGTCATACTGCGCTTAGTCGCAGAGGCATAGGATGTGCTGAGGGACGAAGCGCATCAATCGCGTAGCGATTCAACTACATCACATTAACATTCTGCTGAATCAACAACTGCGCTGCTACGGTGATACTTTTGATGATCGCCATACGGAAATTTCCTTCGAATTATTAGCCCAATATATTTGTTATTGCAGGCAGGAATCTTAAGAAATATGCCAAAGGTTTAGGGCAAAAAAACAGTGGTGATTATAATCTGAAAGGGCTGGGTTTGTGGAATAAATTCCCCTGTTACGCGATTGATGCGCTTCCTTTGTCAGCACATCCTATAGATAAGGTAGAGCTACGCTCGCTATTGGTTTGCACCAGTCGTTGTTGGCGCTAATCACTTCATCTAACAAAAAAAGACGAAAAAAAACTGCACCGTAAAAGGTGCAGTTTTTTATGACTAGCCTGCGCGTGGATTACTCTAGGTTGGCGTGTAAGGCGCGCATACCTTCTTCGGTCAGGCCTTTGTTGTGGATTAACTCGGAGATGACCGCTTCTAAGTAAATCAAGGCGGATAATTCGAATTGCGAGCCCATAGGCATGCCTTTGGTAAGTGGGAAGCTGTCGTCTTGACCGATTTGAATCACTAGGTCAGCTTGGTCGGCCATAGGGGAAGATTTCTTCATCG
>CAYNLW010000017.1:0-24145 GCA_964398195.1 uncultured Methylophilaceae bacterium
AAATTTGGTTTTGCCGAAAAAGACCACCCACCCTATTTAACTTTGGCGCTGGGCGCAGGCTCAGTCACCCCATGGAAAATGGCCGAGGCTTATGCAGTGTTTGCCAATGGCGGCTATCAAATTAAGCCTTACTTAATCAACAAAATTACTGATAACCAAGGCAAGGTTTTGGAAACTGCCAAAATCACCCGTGTGGGACAGAATGCCGAACGTGTCATTGATGAGCGCAATGCTTTTATCATGACTTCTATGATGCGTGATGTAACCCGCATCGGTACCGCCGCCAAAGCCAGCGAGCTTGGTCGTTTTGATTTAGCAGGCAAGACTGGCACCACCAATAATCATATTGACGCTTGGTTTGCTGGCTACAATCCTAAACACGTGGCCGTGGTATGGATGGGTTATGATCAGCCACGCTCGCTGGGCAAAGAAACCGGCGGTTCAGCAGCTTTGCCTATCTGGATAAGTTATATGTCCACTGCGCTAAAAAACCTTCCGCAAGATATCCCGGCCATGCCTGACGGGGTTAGCCAGATTAAAATTAACTTGAACAATGGTCGGCGCGCTAGCGAGACTGAGGGTGGCTTATACGAATATTTTTATGATGAATTCCCGCCACCCGAAAAAGATAAAGACGAACCAAGCTTGATTAAAAGCAATATCAGCGAGCCTAGCGATAGTAAAGAATTGTATTAATGCCAACCCCATGCTGCCAGCAAAAGGAATCCCATGAGTAAAGACTTGCGCGCCATGCAGTTACGCCAAGTGATTGCCCAACAAGCCGCCCGCATGATGGTGGAAGATGGGGTCAATGACTTTGCTTATGCCAAGAAAAAAGCCGGCCGCCAAGTCGGTGTAACAGACGCTTTCTGCTTGCCCTCGAATAGCGAAATCGAAGAAGAAATTCGCTTGTATCAAGCGCTGTATATGAGCGATGAGCAACCCACCATGTTGCGCCAAATGCGTGAGGACGCGCTTAAGGTGATGCAATTATTTGAACGCTTTAAACCGCACTTAAGTGGGCCTGTGCTAGATGGCACCGCAGGGCAATACGCCGAGACGCATATTCATTTATTTGCCGATAGCGCCAAAGAGGTAGAGATATTTTTATTGAATCAGCAGATTCCCTATCAATCTGGCGATAAGTCTTTTCGGGTGCGCGAGCGTAGCAACAAAGACAAAAAGAATAACGAGCGTTTAAAAGTGCCGACCTTTACTTTGGAAGGGCCGATGGGGCTGATTAAATTAAGTGTGTTTGAGTATGACGATATGCGCTTTGCCACCAAACACCCAGCGCACGGACAGAACGCTGATCGCTTGGATATTCAGGGCTTACAAGCGCTATTGCAACAAGCGGCTTAGCATTCCATCCGTTTATTTTTGTGCGTTAAGCCAGCGCGCAATATCCAGCGCATAGTAAGTCAGAATGGCATCGGCACCAGCGCGTTTAAAGCACAGCATGGCTTCCATCACACAAGCTTGTTCATCTAACCAGCCTTGTTGCGCGGCGGCTTTCAGCATCGCGTATTCGCCGCTAACATGATAGGCAAAAGTAGGCACACCAAACTCTTGCTTGACCCGCCGCACGATATCCAAATAGGGCATACCCGGCTTGACCATCACCATATCGGCGCCTTCTTCAATATCCAGCGCTACTTCGCGTATCGCTTCATCGCCATTGGCAGGATCCATTTGATAAGTATATTTATTGCCCGCGCCTAGATTGGCCGCTGAGCCCACCGCATCTCTAAATGGACCATAGAAATTGGAAGCGTATTTGGCCGCATAAGCCAAAATACGGGTGTGGATATAAGCCGATTCTTCCAGCGCATCGCGAATCGCGCCTATACGACCATCCATCATATCCGAGGGCGCAACAATATCCGCCCCCGCTTCAGCGTGGCATAGTGCCTGACGCACCAATACCGCCACGGTCTCATCATTTAACACATAGCCAGCATCATCGATTAAGCCATCTTGACCATGCGTGGTGTAAGGGTCTAAGGCAATATCGGTGATGATGCCAAGTTGCGGAAACGCTTGTTTTAATTGCCTAAGCGCAGTCGGAATTAAGCCCACTGGGTTATACGCCTCTTTGGCGTCCAATGATTTAAATTCTGCCTCTACCACTGGGAATAAGGCTAAGGCGGGGATGCCCAACTCTACACATTGCGCGGCCGTGTTAAGCAAAACATCTATGCTTTGTCTTTGTACGCCCGGCATAGACGCCACCGGCTCGACGCGCTTGTTACCGGCTAATACAAAGACTGGATAAATCAAATCATCTACTGTCAGTCTATGCTCGCGCATCAGGCGGCGGGAAAAATCATCTTTACGCATACGGCGTGGACGCATTGCTAAAAACTGTTGCAGTTTGCTCATCATGCTTCCTTTTCAAAGACCGAATACACGAGCCAATTCTGCGCCCGGCTCAGGCTGACGCATAAAAGCTTCACCTACCAAGAAAGTATGCACTTGATGCTGGCGCATCAGGGCGACATCTTGTGCGGTAAAAATACCCGACTCCGTTACCACGATACGGTTGGCATCTATATGCGGCAATAAGTCTAAGGTGGTTTGTAAAGACACCTCAAAGGTGCGCAAATTACGATTATTAATGCCTAATAACGGGGTGTTTAATTGCAAGGCCGCCTCTAACTCTTGTGCATTATGCACTTCCACCAATACCGCCAAATCATGTGCATGGGCGACCGCTTCTAGATGCAACATTTGCGCGACAGATAAGGCCGCCGCAATCAACAAAATACAATCGGCACCCATGGCGCGCGCTTCAAGGATTTGGTACTCATCTATCATAAAGTCTTTTCTGAGCACCGGTAACTGACAAGCGCCACGCGCTTGTTGCAGATATTCTGCGCAACCTTGAAAGTACTGTTGATCAGTTAATACCGACAAACAAGCTGCACCGCCAGCTTGATAGCTTTGCGCGATTTGCGCCGGATGAAAATCAGCACGGATAACGCCTTTAGATGGACTGGCTTTTTTAATCTCAGCGATTACCGCCGGCAATCCTTGCGCTATCTTACCGCGTATGCTGGCAACAAAATCTCGTGCTGGCGCCTGCGCAGCGATTTCGGCTTGAAGTGCACTGACGGATTTTTGCAGTTTTGCTTGCGCCACTTCTTGGCGTTTGGTGTCTAGGATTTTATTTAGGATATCGGACATGATATGGGCTGTTGGATAAGTGATTGATAGGCTATCTGGCGCTTATGCTGAGCTAGACTGGGCGGCCAAGGATTGCGACAGTGCGACCAGGTCGTGCAATTTTTGTAAGGCTAGGCCAGCGTCTATCACTGCAGCGGCGCGCTCAATACCCGCTGCTAAATCGGCTACCAAGCCGCTGACATAAATCGCCGCACCGGCATTTAATAGCACGATATCTCGCGCTGGCGTTTTATCCCCTTGCAACACGCTTAACAACATTTGCTTAGAGCTTTGTGCATCTGCGATTTGAATTTGCGCCAATGGATGTAAAGGCATATTAAATTGCTGTGGGTTAACGATATATTCGCTGATTTTGCCATCGCGCAATTCCGCCACATAGCTATCGCCGCTAAAAGAAATTTCATCCATTCCATCTGCGCCATGCACCACCATCACTTGCTCGGCGCCCAACTGTTGCAACACTTGCGCCAGCTTAAGGGTAAGTGGGCGAGAAAACACCCCCATCACCTGACGTCTGGCATTGGCCGGATTGGTGAGCGGGCCTAATAGATTAAATAAGGTGCGCACCCCCAATTCACGTCTGACTGGTGCAGCGAATTTCATCGCGCTGTGGTGGTTAGGGGCAAACATAAAACCGATGCCGATTTGTTCTACACAAGCAGCCACCTGAGCTGCTTGCAAGCTGACATTGACGCCCAAGGCTTCCAATACATCAGCACTGCCGCTGGTGGAGGACACCGAACGACCGCCATGCTTGGCCACTCTAGCCCCTGCCGCGGCAGCGACAAAGGCACACGCGGTGGATACATTAAAGGTTTGATTGCCATCACCACCGGTGCCGCAGGTGTCGATAAGGTGGGCATGCTGCGCTACTTCGACATGGCTAGAAAGCTCACGCATCACGGTGGCTGCTGCGGCAATTTCATCCACGCTTTCGCCTTTGATGCGCAAAGCTATCAGCAAAGCGGAAATCTGCGCGGGGGTTAATTCCCCCGTCATCACTTGCCGCATCACCGCCAGCATCTGCGTTTTGGACAGATCTTGTGGCAGCAATAACTGATTAAGGATTTGCGCAAATTGCAATTTAATAAGCCTTTAAGAAATTATTGAGTAATGCATGACCATGCTCGGTCAGGATAGATTCTGGGTGGAACTGCACGCCCTCGACTGCCAAGGTTTTGTGTCGCACTCCCATGATTTCGCCATCATCGGTCCACGCGGTAATCTCTAAACAATCCGGCAAACTGTCTCTTTCTATGACTAGCGAATGGTAGCGCGTGGCGGTATAAGGATTGGGCAGGTCTTTAAATACACCGATATTTTTATGGTGGATTAGCGAAGTTTTGCCGTGCATCAACTGCTTGGCATGTACGATTTTTCCGCCAAACGCTTGGCCTATACTTTGGTGCCCCAAACACACGCCAAGCAAAGGAATTTTGCCGGCAAATTCATGTATCAAGGGCACTGAAATCCCTGCCTCATTGGGCGTACATGGCCCGGGAGAAATCACGATATGACGCGGCTTAAGCGCGTGCACTTGGGCAAGGTCAATTTCATCATTACGATACACTTCTACCTGCTGACCTAACTCAGCCAAATATTGCACCAAGTTATAAGTAAAGGAATCGTAGTTATCTATCATCAACAGCATGGCTTATTCCTTTATCTCGACGCCAGTATGCAGGTCCACAGTATCCAAACCCACGGTATCCAAGCCTTGATGCACCAACTCAGAAGCACGCAATACCGCACGCGCTTTGTTTTGCGTTTCGGTCCACTCCGCATCGGCTTGTGAATCTGCCACGATGCCGGCACCTGCTTGCACATAGAGGGTTTGCTGTTTAATCACTGCGGTACGAATAGCAATCGCTACATCCATATCACCATTAAACCCCAAATAGCCCACCGCGCCGGCGTATATGCCTCGTTTAGAGGGCTCTAATTCATCAATAATTTCCATCGCACGCACTTTAGGCGCGCCACTGACCGTGCCTGCAGGGAAAGTCGCTTTGAGCACATCAATCGCCTGCATACCGGGTTTTAATTTACCTTCTACATTGGACACGATATGCATCACATGCGAATAGCGCTCAATCACCATATTGTCGGTGACCCGCACTGTGCCTGTTTGCGCCACTCTGCCAACATCATTGCGCCCCAAATCCATTAACTGCACATGTTCGGCTCGCTCTTTCGGGTCGGCTAATAATTCCTCGGCTAAGGCGATATCCTGCGCTCTAGTCTGACCACGCGGCCGCGTGCCAGCAATCGGTCTGGCGGTCACCGTATCTTGTTCTAAGCGCACCAAAATCTCTGGCGAGGCGCCCACTACGAAATGGTCGTCCATATGGTAATAGAACATATAGGGCGAAGGATTTAGGCTGCGCAAGGCGCGATATAGATTTAACGGCTGGGCGTTAAACGGCTGCGACATTCTTTGCGATAACACCACCTGCATAATGTCGCCATCAAAAATATATTGTTTGGCTTTTTCAACCGCCGCTTTAAATGCCTGCTCACCAAATTCAGATTGGGCAGGGCTGGTAGCGACCGGTTTAGATGCGGGGATAGCTACTGTGGACTGCAGTTGCTGCATCAATTGTTGCAATCTAGCACAGCCTTGCTGATAGGCCTTAGGCTGGGCTGGGTCAACATAGACAATAAAATATAACTTGCCGGATAAATTATCTACCACGGCGATTTGCTCGGATAACATCAACAGAATATCTGGCACGTTTAGCTGATCAGCCGATTGATGTTGCTCTAATCTACGCTCGATATAACGCACGGTATCGTAGCCAAAATATCCTGCCAAGCCACCGGTAAAGCGTGGCAAACCAGCCTGTGCTTCTGGCACTTTAAAGCGCGCTTGATAAGCCTGAATAAAGTCTAGCGGGTTGATATCTTGCGCGCTTTCTATCACTTGCTTGCCTTGCCAAACTTTCACTTGGCGCGCATGCGCTTCTATGCGTATGCTGGCTGGCAGGCCAATAATCGAATAGCGCCCAAAGCGTTCGCCGCCTTGCACAGATTCGAGCAGATAAGAGTAGGGTTGGTTGGCCAATTTCAGATACAGCGATAAAGGCGTATCTAAATCGGCAAAGGTCTCGATGACCAAAGGAATACGATTAAAACCCTGCGCATGCAGGTCATCAAATTGTTGTTGATTGATTAAAGTAGCCATGATTCATTCCAAGCGTTATTCAAATACAAAGCGCTAGCAACAGCGCACTGAGGATGGTGTAACTATTGCCACCATCGCCAGCTGATTTGCAATTGCCATGTCATGGAATGAGATTTCACGATTGGACGTTTGCGATTAATTAAACTTTTGCCAACTCAGCACGCAACTGAGCCACGATAGAGTCATAGCGATTTGGGTCGCTATCTTTACCAGCACCAAAGATGGCAGAACCAGCTACAAAGGTGTTAGCACCCGCTTTGGCAATCTCAGCGATATTGGCAACATTGACCCCGCCATCGACTTCTAACCAAATTTCACGGCCGGTTTTTTCCGTGTAGGCATCAATCTTGGCGCGCGCTTCACGCAATTTATTGAGCGCTTGCGGAATAAACTTTTGCCCACCAAAGCCAGGGTTCACCGACATCAGCAATACCATATCGATTTTATCCATCACGTGGTCTAGATAGTGCAAAGGGGTAGCAGGATTAAATACCAAGCCAGACTTACAGCCGTGATCGCGCACCAAAGACAGGCTGCGGTCGATATGATCTGACGCTTCTGGGTGGAAAGTAATGAAGTTAGCGCCAGCTTTGGCGAAGTCCGGAATAATTCTATCCACTGGTTTGACCATGAGATGCACATCGATAATGGCATCGGTGACTGGGCGTATCGCCTCACATACCAATGGACCTATGGTGAGGTTAGGCACATAGTGATTATCCATCACATCAAAGTGCACGATATCGGTTCCTGCAGCAATCACATCGGTAATCTCTTGACCCAGCTTGGCGAAATTAGCAGATAAAATACTTGGAGCAATTCTGAATTGTTTAGCCATGATTTATTCGTCTAGTCCTAATTGATAAAGCGAATTAATAAAATTAAATCGATCGTTAAAAAATGCGCCATCAAAGCGCGACATTACAACCTTACTTAAAAGCCTATTTGGGCAAGCCAAAAAAGCTTATTTTAACAAGAATTAAGCGCATATTGACAGAGAATTTATTGCGTAAAGCGCACGTATGCTGGAAAATTACGCCCATGCAATTATTCACTGTTGGTCTCAACCACACTACCGCTCCCATCGCCATTCGCGAAAACATTGCCTTTAGCAGTGAGCGTTTGTCGCATGCTTTGCTCGATTTAAAGGCGCACGGCGTGCATGAGGCGGCCATTTTATCCACTTGCAATCGCACCGAGCTATATTGCCACGCCGCGCAACCCAATCTGGCATTGGACTGGTTAGCCAGCTATCACCAACTGCCTAGCCAAAAAATCCAACCCTATTGCTACACCTTGCCCAGTCAGGAAACGGTCAAACACGCTTTTCGCGTGGCTTGTGGCTTAGATTCTATGGTGTTGGGCGAGCCACAAATTTTGGGGCAAATGAAACAAGCGGTAAAAACCGCCGAAACCGCCGGCACCTTGGGCAGTCTGCTGCACAAGCTATTTCAGCGCACCTTTGCGGTGGCTAAAGAAGTGCGTAGCAGCACTGAAATTGGCAGTAGCTCGATTTCTATGGCTGCCGCTTCAGTGCGCTTGGCACAAAGAATTTTTGGCGATTTATCGCAACAAAATGTGTTGTTTATCGGCGCGGGGGAAATGATTAGCCTATGTGCTGAACACATTGCCGCACAACATCCCAAATCTATCGCCATCGCCAACCGCAGCCTAGAACGCGGCCAAGATCTAGCCGATAGCATGCACGCGCAAGCCATGCTGTTGGCGGAATTGCCCGAGCGCTTAAGCGAATTTGATATCGTGATCACCAGCACCGCTAGCCAACTCCCCATCGTAGGGTTGGGCATGGTGGAACGCGCCATTAAACAACGCAAACGTCGCCCTATGTTTATGGTGGATTTGGCAGTACCGCGCGATATTGAGCCAGAAGTGGCGGCATTAGATGATGTGTATTTATATACCGTAGATGATTTAGCCGCGGTGGTTAACGAGGGCATGATGAATCGGCAAGAGGCGGCCATAGAAGCCGAGGCGATTATTCATGCTCGCGTCGAACACTTTATGCATTGGCTTAAAACCCGTGAGGCTGTGCCCACCATCAAGGCCTTGCGCGAAACAGCAGAAAAAACCCGTTTAGCCGAATTACATAAAGCGCAAAAATTACTAGAAAAGGGCACTCCGCCCGAACAAGTGATGGAATTGCTGAGTAATGCGCTGACCAAAAAACTATTGCATGGCCCTAGTCATGCGCTCAATCACAGCGTGGGCAAAGAGCACGAACAATTGGAACAGCTGCTTAGGCAACTGTATCAGTTGTAGCGACTCTAAGCCTGTCTGTTTTCTTTTCTTAACTAATTTCACTGTTACCATAGCGCTATGATGAAACCCTCTATGATTAAAAAACTCGCCACCTTGAGCGAGCGTTTGGACGAATTGAACCGATTATTGAGTAGCGAAACGGCTACCCAAAATATGGATAATTTCCGTCGCCTATCGCAAGAACATAGCGAAATCACCCCTATCGTTGAGCAATATCACAAGCTGCAGAAAACCCAGCAGGACATGCAAGATGCGCAGCAAATGTTATCTGACCCAGAGATGAAAGAGTTTGCCCAAGAAGAACTTGAGCAGGGCAAACAAAGCTTGCAATCCATTGAAGACGATTTGCAAAAACTACTGTTACCCAAAGACCCGAATGACGATCGTAATATCTTTTTAGAAATTCGCGCCGGCACCGGTGGTGATGAATCCGCTTTGTTTGCCGCTGACTTATTCCGCATGTATTCGCGCTATGCCGAGCGGCAAGGCTGGAAAGTGGAAGTGGTCTCGGCCAATGAATCTGAGCTGGGTGGTTATAAAGAAATTATCGCCAAGATCATCGGCTATGGCGCATATTCCAAACTTAAATTTGAATCTGGTGGCCACCGCGTGCAACGCGTTCCAGAAACGGAAACGCAAGGACGCATTCACACTTCCGCTTGCACTGTCGCGGTATTACCCGAAGCCGACGAGGTGAGTGATGTGGTGATTAATCCAGCAGAGATTCGTATTGATACTTTCCGCGCCAGTGGTGCTGGCGGGCAGCATATTAATAAAACCGATTCGGCTGTGCGTATTACCCACTTACCTACCGGCATCGTAGTGGAATGCCAAGATGATCGCAGTCAGCACAAGAATAAAGCGCAGGCGATGAGCGTGTTGGTGGCGAGAATCAAAGATGCGGAACTGCGTGCACAACAATCGAAAATCGCCAGCGAGCGTAAGTCTTTGATAGGCAGCGGTGACCGCTCCGAGCGCATACGCACCTATAACTATCCGCAAGGCCGTATCACTGACCATAGAATCAACTTAACGCTATATAAAATCGACGCCATCACCGAAGGTGAAATGGATGAATTGATCAATGCATTATCTGCCGAGCACCAAGCGGATTTATTAGCCAGCTTGGGCGATGAGGCATAGGGATCGCTGTGCAAGCCAGTGAAAAAGCCCCGCTGAAAACGCGCCTAAACCTAGTGCAGCAAGTGCATCAGCACGGCTTTAGTTTTTGCCCCAGCGCCAATATGCAAGCTTGGCTATTAGCCCAAGATGCACATGCCTTAGCTGACTGGCCAGCGTTTGTGGACAGTTGGGACGGTATGCCCTTGGATCAATATATGGCCGATGGCGGTCGCTATCGGCGCCGCCGCTACGCGGTATTTAGTGCTAATCAGCAAGGTCAAATTCAATTAGAGCAACATCAACCGCACTATCAAAGCCTAGATTACAACCGTTTGAATGGCGGCGTTGCGCGCCATTTTGAGGCCATTCCTAGCGCCATCGCGCAGGGTGCCACACTGCAAAATACGCTGGCTTTTTGTCATGATATTTTTTCTCGCTTATACCAGCAGCAGACTGGCAATATCCACCCTTGGCATATAGAAGTGCATCAATTTCGTATCGAGTCTATACAGGCGCAACAAGGCAAACCTACCCCAGAAGGGGTGCATAGAGATGGGGTGGATTTTGTTTTTGTGATGATGGTGAAACGAGAAAATATCTCTAGCGGCACCACCACCATGCACGACCTAACCCAACAAACCTTGGATAGCTTTACCCTAACTGACCCATTAGATGTCGCCATCGTCGATGATCATCGCTGCATGCATGGCGTTACCCCGATTCAACCGATAGACCCTAATCAGCCAGCTTTTCGTGATGTGTTAGTGGTTACTTTCCGCGCCCTGCCCCCAGCATGAGCCAGCACCCTCTGCGCAACCGACAATTTGCCAAGCTGCTGGGCTATCGCTGCATGTTGGTGATGTCGTATCAGATTTTAATGGTGGTCGTCGGCTGGCACTTATATCAAATCACCCACGATACCCTGTCTTTGGGCTTGGTAGGCTTGGCAGAAATTATTCCTTATTTTGCTACCGCCCTGTTTGCTGGTTATGCGGTGGACCATTATTCCAAGCGCAACTTTGCCGTGTTGTCTGGGCTGATTATGTTGGTGAGTGCAGCGATCTTAGCAAATATTGCCCAACAACCGATGGCCACACAAATGCCGCTATGGATCTATAGTTGCGTGGTGCTAGTGGGCTTTGGTCGCGCCTTTATCGCCCCTTCCTATAGCGCTATGTTTGCCGCTATTCTGCCGCGCAATCAATTCGCCGAAGCCAGCAGCTTAGGCAGCTCAGCATTTCAAATTGGGCTGGTACTAGGTCCTGCCGTTGGTGGACTACTGGTGGGCTATCTCAGCATAGATGCCGCGTATTGGGTGGCAGGCGGCTTTGGCTTGGCTGCCGCCTTGACCTTATTAAGCCTGCCTATCATCATGCCTCACAATCAGCTAAAGCCAGAAATCTTTAAAGGCATCGCCGCTGGCTTGGGCTTTGTATTCCGCCATCAAATCGTGCTCAGTGCGCTGGCCTTAGATATGCTTGCTGTGCTATTTGGCGGCGCGATTGCTATGCTGCCGGCGTTTATCCACGACATTTATCTACAAGGCCCAGAAAGCCTAGGTATCCTGCGCGCCTCTCCGGCCATGGGGGCCATTTTGACCAGCTTATACTTAGCCCACAGACCTATTCGCGAGCACGCTGGCAAGCGCCTACTATGGGCGGTAGCCGGCTTTGGCGCTTGTATGATTGCCTTTGCTCTAAGCAAAAATTTCTGGCTAGCAGCGGCAATTTTGATGTTATCCGGCATGTTAGATGGCATCTCTGTGGTGTTGCGCAGCACCATTATTCAACTTGCCACCCCAGACCATATGCGCGGCAGAGTGGCTTCTATCAACGGATTATTTATCGGTTCTTCGAATGAATTAGGCGCCTTTGAGTCTGGCGTTGCGGCACGCTTGTTGGGATTGGTACCTTCGGTGATATTCGGTGGCGCGATGACCTTGCTGGTAGTGGCTTATACGGCGATTAAAGCGCCTAAACTAAGGCAATTAAATCTGCATCATTTGGAACAAGAGCACTAAACATCGCTATTGATTAGTAGTCGCTGCTACGCCCTAGCGCATAACCCTTGCCTGCGGTCATTTGCCATTCATCGCAATGCGAACATTTATAGTCTTGCATGGTAGGACAATACACCAAGTCCGCGGCATCACAGAATTTACAAGTGGGCGCAGGCTGGGCAGTTTTATTCACCGCCTCATGGTGCTCAGTGGCCACTTTGGTAATGCCTAATGCGTATTTGTTGTCCATTTCAGCCTCCTTTTGCAAGCCTGCCAAAACATCTCAAATCATGATGGGATAGCAAGGGTGTTAAATGATTTCAAGGTAAATCATGTTAACCCTAAATCAGGCAATATTCTAGGCATTATCTACCACAAAATCAGCCAGCAGGTTTTCTGACGCGCATCGCTAAATAGAAATAAGAAGCGACGCACAGCAAGGCATAGATAAAATAAGTGAATAAATGCGCATAACCCACATTCAGCATGCTACTAGAAGCGCCCAATAGCAATAAAATCGCGAACAATGGCTGGCTGAAAATATCCCAAATAGTAATCGCCTTGGTGGCATGCATGCTATATAACCCGATCAGATAGATGCAAGCTAGCACGCGCAAAATATCGCCTGTCCAAAATAATGCCGCCACTTGCCAATCCACCCTAAGCCGCTGGTCATAAAGCATGGGCAGCACAGTATCGCGCAAGATAAATAAACTGATTAACACCAGCACGCAAGGCAAAAATACTTTGCCATTTATTTTTAACATCGCGCTTACCCCATGACCACGCTTGATTTGTTGACTGAGGATAGGCAAAAAGTGGTAATACATAATGCCTTGCGAAGTGCTTAATACCCAGTCAGAAGCGCGCCACAAAGCAGTGCTGACGCCAGCCGCATGCCAGCTCATATCATGCGCAATGGCGCTACGCACCACTAGCACGCTCAAGGGAGTCAGCATACCGACAGAAAAGCCGGCCAATATATACGGGCTGAGTTTGGCTAAGGCAATATGAAAAAAACTACGTGGATCTTTGCTGTGTTGTTGCCAGCGCCAAAACTTGAGCCATAAATATAAATGCGCCAACAGGCTGATGATTAAGATGGTCTGTAAAGCGACCAGTGGCAAATCTGGCCAAGCAAAATAACTGCCTAAGGCCACCACTAACACCACAGGCAGCCCAGTCAACAGCAATGATAACAATACTCTGCCATGTTGCCTGCGACCCAGATAAAAGCTACTGATTTGCCCCACTGCGGTGGCCAACCAGCCATCTAATACCGCCAACTTAAACCACATCACTGGCAAAGTTTGTAGCCCTAGACTATGGCTAATTGGCTCAGCAAAAACATAGGCCAACAGCAACAAAGGCAAGGTGTATAGCAAACCCAAGCAATAACTGGTCATCAAAAATGGAATATGCATACGCGCATCGCGTTGTGCCGTAAACACCGCCAAACCCATCGCCACCCCTGTTGCCACCGGCGCAGCAATCAAGTCTGCGGAAGTTTGCCACTGCGCCCAATGCCCTACTGAACTGAGGTCGCCGGACAACACCCAGCATTTATCCAGCAAAGCGCGGTAAAGCGGCCCCCAAATCACTAATAAGGTAAAGATAGCGGCATAACGACTGTGGGTAATCAAATAGTACAGCCAATTTTTTATCATCATCAAGAATTAAACTTTTTGTCAGATTTGCTCTCCATCATCAGACAATCTGATTTGAGAATCAATCATGCCAAGACAAAATATTTTCTTTTTTATTTGCTTAATCTGCCTTGCTGCGTTAAGCAATACTCAGCTAGCTCATGCCCAGCCGGCTAGCGAGTTGGTGTATAGAATGAAAGCCACCATCACCAAAATTCATAGCGTGGATAGCATGGGCGGACAAAGCACCGGTACTGGCGTAGTGGTCGCAGAAAACCTAGTGGCGACCAATTGCCATACCCTGGCTAACTCTGTCGGAATGAATATCACATCTGCTGGTGAAACCTATCAACCCGTGGGGATAAAAGCCGACTGGAAGCACGATATCTGCGTGCTACGTTTCCAGTTCCTGCCTTTAAAGCCCGCAGAGTTTGCTAGCCAAGCCCCTTATTACGAACAAAATACCTTCTCTATCGGCTTCCCCGGCGGCCCTCCTAAACCGGTGACCACTTTCGGCAAGGTGAAAGCGCTATATGCCATGGACGATAGCTATGTGATACGCACCAATGCCTCATTCCAATTAGGCGCCAGTGGCAGCCCTTTGTTTAACGAACAAGGCCAATTAATCGGCATGAGCACGTTCAAAAGTCCAGGCAGAAATGCCTATTACTACAATGTCCCAGCCAAATGGATACAAGCCGCCATGCAGCTGCCGGATACCGATATGAAACAATTCCAAATGCCATTCTGGGCGGCCCCAGAAGACCAGCGCCCGTATTGGATGCAAATCGTGCCGCCCATGCAGGCAGAAAAATGGAATGATTTAAAAACCATCGCGCAACAATGGTTGCAAAAAGAAAAGGATTGCGCCGAGGCTTATTACTATATTGGCCTGGCACAATTCAACTTAGCCAACAAAGCCGCCGCCAAACAAAGCTTGCAAACCAGCTTAATCTTGAACAAAGCGCACGCCGCCAGCATGTTGTTATTGGCGCAAATAGCGCAACAAGAAGGCAATCAACAAGCTTTGCAAACTTACAAGCAACAGCTGACTGAGCTAGATAGCGATGAGTTGGAGTTACTTAATCCATCAAATTGAATCATGATAATCACTAGTCGGCTTTCATGACATCAATCATGCCAACATTTAAGTGTAAGCCCAGAATAGCAACTGTCGTCAATGACAAATAACTTTTAGGAGATCTACCATGTGGACAAAACCAGCTGCTACTGAAATGCGTTTCGGTTTCGAAGTAACAATGTACGTAATGAACAAGTAATTCGTTCATCTTCATACAAAAAAAGGGAACCTCGGTTCCCTTTTTTGTTGCCTGCAATTTCTGCAATTTTTCAATCAAGCTTTATTCAAATTTCAATCAATCTTCAATGCTATTTTTTCATACTGTTATCTGGGTTAGTGCGCCTAATCTATATCGGCAGAGTCACACTAGGTCAATGACGGCTCATCGTTTCAACGAATCGAAAAGACTGCCTGATTCACAGCACTAACAACAGCATTCTAACGAGGATAGGCTAATTGCAGTAAATTTCCTAGCAAAGCTAGATGCGATTACCCGCACTTACTCTCCCCGCAATTCAAACAAGTCAAACAGCCGTCCATGACGATAGCGGCTTTGGTGTTGCATTTGCCGCATAGCTGTGCGCCGGCTGGGAAGCCTTCAGCGTTGCTTTCGTCGCCGGATTTGGCGTGTTTTTCTAGGTATTCTTTGCGCTTTTCTTCGACCAATTTTTGTTGGTGTTCATCTAGGCCGGCTTTTTTTAGCATGCCGATTTCTTGTAAGTGTTGTTCTAACACTTCACCGATTTCTGCTACTAAGCTAGGGATATATTTGCCGCCTTTTTTGAAATAGCCGCCGCTGGGGTCGAACACGCTGTGTAGCTCTTCTACCAAGAAAGTCACATCGCCGCCTTTACGGAATACTGCTGACATCACGCGGGTCAGGGCGACTATCCATTGGAAGTGGTCCATGTTTTTGGAGTTGATGAAAATTTCGAAAGGGCGGCGATGCTCTTGCGCGGTGCCTTCGTTCATCACAATGTCATTGATGGTGATATAAAGCGCGTGCTCAGTCACTGGGGTTTTGATTTTATAGGTGTTACCTACCAGTTTCTCTGGGCGTGTCAGTGGCTCTCCCATTTGCACCACATTGCTGGTGGGCTCGGCGGGGGCTGTCTGATTGGCTTTATCTTCTTCACTTGCCAGGCCATAGCCAGTAATCTTTTTTTCAATTTTAATTGCCATAATCTATTCTCTCTTTGCAGTTTCTAAGGCGCTTGCATACTCAATACAGCGCTTAGAATTTTCCGTAATAACCTTCTTTAAGGGCGTCGTATAAGTTAGCAGCGGTATGAATCTCGCCGTCATACTCGATTTCTTCGTTGCCCTTGGCTTCCACCACTGTGCCGTCTTCTAAGGTGAATTTATAGGTAGTGTTTTCCAAATCTTTTTCAGTGACCAACACCCCTTGGAAGGCTTCTGGATTGAAGCGGAATGTGGTACAGCCCTTGAGGCCTTTTTCATAGGCGTATAGATAAATGCCTTTGAAATCCTCAAAGTCATATTCAGTCGGCACATTAATAGTTTTAGAAATCGAGCTATCTATCCATTTTTGTGCTGCTGCTTGAATATCTACGTGCGCCTTGGCTTGAATGGTCGATGAATCGACGAAGTAATCTGGCAACTTCTCGTCTTCTTTATCGCTGAAAGGCATAGCTTCGCTATTCACTAATTCGCGATAGGCCAACAACTCATAAGAGAATACGTCCACTTTCTCTTTGGATTTTTTGCCCTCACGAATCACATTACGTGAGTAGTGGTGCGCGAAAGACGGCTCAATGCCATTGCTAGCGTTATTCGCTAAAGACAATGAAATCGTCCCTGTCGGTGCGATCGAGCTATGGTGTGTAAAGCGTACGCCATGCTTGGCGATGTCTTTGCGCAAGGCCTCTGGGAACTGTTGCATATAGCGGCTATATTGCCCTAGCAATACTTTGCCTTTTACCTTATCGCCTAGCTTAAAGCCATCTTTAGCCATTTCTGGACGCTTAGCCAACATATCCGCAGTGACTTCGAACTGCTCTTCCATAATCGGCGCTGCGCCCTTTTCTTTGGCCAACTCTAGACCGATTTCCCAACCAGTTTCTGCCATCACCTTGGTGACTTGCTCTGTAAAGGCGACCGAGTCTTGATCGCCGTATTTCATTTTTAACATGGTCAGGGTAGAACCCAAGCCCAAATAACCCATGCCGTGGCGGCGCTTACGGGCGATTTCTTCGCGTTGTTGGCTCAGTGGCAAGCCGTTGATTTCAACCACGTTATCCAGCATACGGGTGAAAATCGCCACCACTTCACGGTATTCATCCCAATCAAAGCTGGCTTGATCGGTAAATGGATGACGCACAAACTTGGTCAGATTGATAGAGCCTAACAAGCAAGCGCCATAGGGTGGCAGAGGCTGCTCACCGCATGGATTGGTGGCACGGATATTTTCGCAGAACCAGTTATTGTTCATCTCATTGACGCGGTCAATCAGAATAAAGCCTGGCTCAGCAAAATCATAAGTGGAGCTCATAATCACATCCCACAAACGACGCGCTTTGATAGTTTTGTAAACACGACATGCCACTTTGCCATCGCTATCGCGTGTCACATATTTGCCTTTGACTGGCCACTCACGCCATACCACTTGGCTTTCATCGTTTAATTTGATGTCGTCCAAGCTGACTTCTTTTTCTGTCACAGGGAAAGCCAATTTCCAATCGGCATCTGCTTTGACCGCTTCCATAAAATCTTTGGTAATCAAGCAAGACAAGTTGAACTGGCGCAAGCGTCCGGCTTCGCGTTTGGCCTTAATAAAATCAGTGACATCAGGGTGGGAGATATCAAAAGTAGCCATTTGCGCGCCACGACGACCGCCCGCGGAGGAAACTGTGAAACACATTTTGTCGTAAATATCCATAAACGACAGTGGGCCACTGGTATAAGCCCCAGCACCGGCCACGAAAGCGCCTTTGGGGCGCAAGGTAGAAAACTCATAGCCTATGCCACAACCTGCTTTTAAGGTTAAGCCAGCTTCATGCACTTTATCTAAAATGCCGCCCATGCTGTCTTCTACCACGCCAGACACAGTACAGTTAATGGTGCTGGTAGCTGGCTTGTGCTCTAAGGCGCCAGCATTGGAAGTGATACGTCCTGCAGGAATTGCACCGCGACGCAGTGCGTAGAGGAATTTTTCATGCCAATAATCACGTTTTTCAGGGATTTCGACTTCTGCTAAAGCCTTAGCCACACGCGAGTAGGTATCGTCCATGCTGACATCGACGAACTCTCCTTGCTTGGTTTTTAAGCGATATTTCTTATCCCAAATATCCAGCGACACCGGCTGAATAGGGACTTCCTGCTCGGTTGCTTGTGTATCAGCAGTTTTAACGGCTTGTAACATGTATCCCACCTTCCTGATTTTGTATTCACAACTAACGTTTTGAACAACGTTGTCTACTTTTTTGCTTATTGGCGATCACCAATAGGCCTCCTAATTTTGATTGCGCTAGGTTTTTTTAACCCATAGATGGCGATTCAGTGATTTGCCAACTATGGTGAATTGAGCCTGACTCACCGCAGCGCTAGATTAGCAGCTTAATTTGACTACTATATTACTTATTGTGTAACTATGAGTAATCATACAGCATTTGAGCTAAAAACTGCCAAAACCACAATATCTTGTGATGTCTTGCAAAATTATGTCATTTTATTGTGTTGGTCAAGAGAATTTGATGCACAAAATTAGACAAATTAATGCGCCAATTTGGGGCATACTGCGCAAGCCCAAATCTGACGCGAACTTGGCAAAAATCAATAGTTTTTGCTGAAACTAAAAAAATATTTTTTTGCGGTTTTTGCGCAACAATGATGTCTTGCTGGCAGCGCGATTATGCGAAAATCCATATATGACAAGATTACTATATAGCCTAGTGTTGTATTTATTGTTGCCCGTCAGCTTGCTTAAGCTGATTTGGCGCGGTTTGCGCCAGCCTGCTTATTTCAAACATTGGGGGCAACGCTATGGCTGGTGTTTTCCTGCTATCCAGCAGCCTTGTATTTGGTTGCATTGTGTCTCGGTGGGCGAAACCCGCGCAGCCAGTAGTTTGATAGAGGCCTTGCTGCAACAGTATCCACAACAGCAGATTTTGCTTACCCACACCACGCCAACCGGCCTAGAGGCAGGTCTGCAGCTATTGCCCACAGCACAATATAGGCAAATTCAGCGTTGCTATTTGCCGTATGACACGCCATTGGCGATGCGGCGCTTTATCAAGCATGTGCAACCGCAATGCGGCATATTGTTAGAAACTGAGTTATGGGTAAATCTTATCGCCGCCTGCCAAGCCCAACATATTCCCTTATTGCTGGTGAATGCGCGCTTATCGGAGAAGTCTGCCGCGGGTTATGGCAAGTTTGCCAAGCTCACTCGGCCAGCATTACAGGCGCTGAGTTTAATTGCCGCGCAGACCGAGCAAGATGCCGCGCGCTTTGCCCAGTTAATGGCTAGTCCAGCTGACCATCATGCAAGTGAATCAAGCCAGCAAAAACCGATTCAAGTAACTGGTAATTTGAAATTCGATATTCAAATCCCCGCCGATGCGCAAAGTCGTGGCTTATTGTTACGCCAATTGATAGGTAGCGATCAACCATTGGTGTTGATGGCTAGCACCCGCGAGGGAGAAGAGGCGCTGCTGCTGAAAGCTTGGCAGGCGTGCCAATCAGATAGCCAATTATTGCTAGGCGCCAAATTATTATTAGTCCCGCGCCACCCGCAACGCTTTGACCAAGTGGCTGAACTAGTCAAGCAAATGGGCTTGCGCTTGTCTAGGCGCTCGCAATTTGCGCAAGGCAATATGGCTAGCGAAATTGCCCAAGCGCAAGTGATTTTGGGCGACAGCATGGGAGAAATGGCGACTTATTACGCAGCCAGTGATATGGCCTTGATAGGCGGCAGTCTATTGCCGTTTGGTGGACAAAATCTGATTGAGGCCTGCGCGGTCGGCACGCCGGTGTTGCTAGGGCCACATACCTTTAACTTTGCCCAAGCGGCCCAGCAAGCGGTGGATTGCGGTGCGGCTATTAGGGTGCAAAACGTCAACGAGCTAATGCAACAAATTGCAACGCTTATCGCTCAGCCACAACGCTTACAAGCCATGCGCCAAGCAGCGATAAAGTTTGTCAGCGACAATCAAGGCGCCACGCAGAAAACGCTGGCTTTGATTCAACAGGTATTGCAGGCAAACAAATAATCTAGCGTATCAGCTTGCTAATGGCCTTAAACGCGTCGCCTTGCGCCACACGCAACCACTCAAACATCACCGATTCGCTATTGGTCATTATGCAACCCGCTTGTTGCAGACGTTGCAGCGCATTCTGCTGGTGTTGCGCGTTACGCGAAATAATCGCGTCTGTAACCACCATCACTTGCTTGCCTCGCGCCAATAAATCTAAGGCTGTTTGTAACACGCATATATGCGCTTCCATACCCGCCAAAATCAGCTGTGGCCTATCACCCACTAGCTGACGCGAAATTTCAGCCACTTGCACACAAGAGAACGCAGTTTTGGCCACAGGCTTGACCTGTAGATGCGCTTGCAAGTCTGCCAAGGTCGGCCCCAAGCCCTGCGGATATTGCTCGCTGACTAATACTGGGACAGACAATAAATTGGCTGCCTGCAAAAGATTAGCGCAGCTGCGAGTCACCGCCTGCATCTCTGCTTCAGGCATCACAGCGGCTAGTTTTTCTTGCATATCAATGATGAGTAATTGACTGCTTAACTGCTCGGCTAAATAGCTAACAGGCTTAGTCATGTTGCGCTACCAATTGTTGATTCACCGCTTCTAAATCACTGACTGCCAGGGCGCCTACTGAGGCTTTGAGGGTCAATATATTCATCAAATAAGCATAGCGCGCCTGCAACAAATCACGTTTGGCATTGAACAATAGTTGTTGCGAGTTAAGCACTTCTACACTATTTCTAACCCCGACTTCATAGCCTAATTGGGTAGACTCAAGTTGCGACTTAGCAGAATTGAGTGCTTGCTCCAGTGCGGAGATTTGCGCCACCGTACTGACTAAATTCAAATAGGCTTGCCGCGTTTCCATATCCGCTTGACGTCTGGCAGTTTCTAAATCGTCTTGTGCCTTAAGTTTATTGGCCACTGCTTCGCGCACTCGCGAAGTGATCGCGCCACCTTGGAAAATGGGGATAGCTAGTTGCATGCCAATCACAGTAATTTTTTGGTCTAAACCTATGCCGGCAATGCCGCCGTTGACATAGCTATCGGTGTAGCTGCCAACAAAATCTAGCGACGGCAAGTGACCCGCATTTTGCCGCTCGACTTCTTGTGCAGCAATTTCCACCGCCTGCTGCTGCATAGCAATGCGCAGATTTGATAAATTGGCCATTTCAACCCATTTTTCAATATTGCCGGGTTCTGGCGTGAGCGGCACCAAATCATCTCGCACACCGACTAACGCTTGTGGCATATCGCCGATAAGCGCTTGTAAAGCACGTTTTTTTATTTCTAGTTCATTGGCAGCAGCGATCAGTTGAGATTGCACCAAATCTAACCTAGCTTGGTCCTCGTTGACATCAGTCACAGTGGAAAGCCCTTGCTCAAAGCGCGCCTTGGCTTGCTCTAACTGTTGGCTAATGGCTTGCTTTTGCGATTCGATCAGTTGGATTTTGTCCTGCGCGAGCAACACATCAAAATATAGCTGCGAGGAACGCAGGATAAGATTTTGCCGCGACATCGCCAGCTCTAAATCCGATTGTTGCACTATGCTTTTGGCTTGCTCTAATTGCGCACGGATTTGAGGTCTGAATAATGGCTGTACCACATTGAATGCCACACTATAGCCCTCATAGGTTTGCACACCATCTCGTCTAGCACCCGGCATATTGGGCGGCAATGGCCCCGCGCCGACAAAGCGTAAATCGTTATTGGTAGCATTGGCGTTGCCAGCGATAGACACCACAGGCAGATATTGCGCTTGACCCTGCACAATTTTTTCTTGTGCCGCACGATTGGCGTTTTGCGCGGAGGCCCACACTGGGTCGCGCGCCAAGGCTTGCTGGTAAATCTGTAAAAGATTTTGTGCAGCGCATAAAGGTAGGCTGACGCCCAAAAGCAACAGGGCTATGCAAGATTTAAACATGCTGAATATGGCTAATTCCTGATATTAAAATTCAAACCGCGAAGGTTGCGGTGCATTGATCAGCACAGGCAAACAAGTTTCAAAAAGCACATCTTGTTTAAAACTGCTTTCATCTACCCGCGTGACCAATATCGCCTGCATCACTGGCGCATCGCCAACCACCACCAGCATACGACCACCTAGCTTTAACAAGCGTTCCATGAATTGCGGATAGACCGGCAATGAGCCAGTTAGCACGATGGCGTCATAGCTGCCTTGCGCCAGTTTCAGGCCATCGCCTAGCATACATTTGACATGATTAATTTTCTGCGCAGCCAAGTTCTTCTTGGCCTGATTGCTTAAGCTGGCATAGATTTCATAGCTATCCACTTGCTTAGCCTGCTTGGCTAACAAGGCTGTTAAATAGCCTGCACCAGTGCCTATTTCTAATACCGTATCTTGATTGCTAAGGCTCAGCGCTTGCAAAAAACGACCCTCGATTTTTGGCGCCAACATGGTTTGGCCATGACCCAAGGGAATTTCGATATCTGCAAAGGCTAGCCCTTGATACGCTTTAGGAACAAACGCCTCGCGGGGAATTTTTTGTAATAGATTAAGCACCTTGGCATCTAGTACTTCCCAAGTACGGACTTGTTGCTCAACCATATTGAAACGGGATTGCTCAACCCTTGCGGTGTCATTCAACATACTTATCCTTTTGCCTAAAATGATTCAAAAATTGCCTAATAAAATGGCGCATATTATAGCGTTTAAGTGGCTATTCAGCTTGCTTTTATTTGGCTTTTAGCGTAATTTTGACAGCCTTGCTGGGGGTCTCTGGCGTTGCAGAATAAGGTCAACACGGAGTGAGAAATACCCTTTGAACCTGATGCGGATAATACCGCCGTAGGGAAGCGAAATACTTCGTTTCCCTGTGCTAACCTAACGGGGAACGCCACTAGGCTCCCTGCTTTTAATGGAGCTATCAAATTGAATGCCACCGATAAATTTATCAATACCAGCGCGCAAATCGACCAAGGCGCGACCAAGTCATTTGCTAACTCACGCAAGGTCTATATCCAAGGTTCACTCCCTGATATTCAAGTGCCTTTCCGTGAAATCAGCTTAAGCGATACCCCGTCTGCCTTTGGCGCGGAAAAGAATCCTGCGGTGATGGTGTATGACACCTCAGGTCCTTATACCGACCCTAATGTGGCAATTGATATTCGTAATGGTTTGCCAGCGCTGCGCGCCCAGTGGATTGCCCAACGCGGCGATACAGAACAGCTGGCTGGCCCTACATCGGATTATGGTTTACATCGCTTAAATGATGATAGTTTGAGCAGCATGCGCTTTAATTTGTCGCGCCAACCGGTGCGCGCTAAAGCGGGCAAAAATGTCAGTCAAATGCACTACGCGCGCCAAGGCATTATTACCCCAGAAATGGAATTTATTGCCATACGCGAAAATCAACGCCGCGAGGGCATCAGTGAATTGCTACAAACGCAGCACAAAGGGCATGACTTTGGTGCGCATATTCCCAAAATTATTACCCCAGAATTTGTGCGCGATGAAGTTGCTCGTGGCCGCGCCATTATTCCTGCCAATATTAATCACCCAGAATCTGAACCCATGATTATCGGGCGTAACTTCTTGGTCAAGATCAATGCCAATATCGGTAATTCAGCGCTAGGTTCTTCAATTAATGAAGAAGTAGAAAAAATGGTGTGGGGCACCCGTTGGGGCGCTGATACCGTGATGGACTTATCCACTGGCAAAAATATCCACGAAACACGCGAATGGATTATTCGTAATAGCCCAGTTCCGATTGGCACTGTACCTATCTATCAAGCCTTAGAAAAGGTAGATGGCAAAGCGGAAGAACTGACATGGGAAATTTTCCGTGACACCCTGATTGAACAAGCTGAACAAGGAGTGGACTATTTCACTATCCACGCCGGCGTGCGCTTGGCCTATATCCCAATGACCGCTAAACGCATGACAGGTATCGTTTCGCGTGGCGGTTCGATTATGGCCAAATGGTGTCTTGCCCACCATAAAGAGTCGTTCTTATACGAGCACTTCGAAGATATTTGCGAAATCATGAAAGCCTATGACGTATCTTTCAGCTTAGGCGATGGTCTGCGTCCTGGTTCAATTTATGACGCCAATGACGAAGCGCAATTTGCGGAATTAAAAACCTTGGGCGAATTAACGCAAATCGCATGGAAGCACGATGTGCAAACCATGATAGAAGGCCCAGGTCATGTGCCTATGCATTTGATTAAAGAAAATATGGACTTGCAATTAGAGCATTGCGGCGAAGCCCCTTTCTACACCCTAGGCCCATTAACCACCGACATTGCCCCCGGCTATGACCATATCACTTCAGGCATAGGCGCCGCCATGATAGGCTGGTATGGCTGCGCAATGTTATGTTACGTCACCCCCAAAGAGCATTTGGGCTTGCCAGATAAAGAAGACGTACGTGAAGGCATCATCACCTACAAGATCGCTGCCCACG
>CAYNLW010000018.1:0-21292 GCA_964398195.1 uncultured Methylophilaceae bacterium
AATCCGGTGCCTTAACCAGCTTGGCGACTCCCCAAAAACCTTTAATGCTAAGCAGCGAGATTATACAGCGGATGCTGCGCTAAACCGAGTGCTAAGCTTGAAAAAACTGCTGTTTGGTCTTGCTGCACAGATGCTTGAATGCTTGTCAAATCTAGCGCTGTTTGCCCCGCGCTGGGTAGTGCTTGGGCGATAAATACGCTAGCACCTGAACCACTCATGCGCGCCTCTCCAAACTTGCTAAGTAAGTCTAAACAGGCTTTAACGGCGGGGTAACGTTGGCATACGACAGCGCTTAAATCGTTACCAAATGCGGGTGTTTGAACAGACTTCATTGACGCATTGTGCTGCTTACCTTGCAAAACAGAGTCTAGCCCTGCCTGCAAAAAGGCGGCTATTGTCGTGGGATTTGTGTTTCTTGTCAATTCCTCGGCTTGAAATATTTGCGCAGTAGCGACCTGAATTGGTGGTGTCAAAATCAGCAACTGCATGGCAGGCAGAGTGAGCGCTGTGAGTTGCTCGCCTATGCCTTCCACCCATGCGTTTTGCCCAAAAATAAAGAATGGCACATCGGCGCCTAGTTGTTCGCCCAATCGCATCAATTGTTCACGCGATAACTGGCAACCCCACAACTGATTTAGCGCAATCAATACGCTGGCCGCGTCTGAGCTACCACCACCCAAGCCAGCGCCGATAGGAATGCGCTTATCAATGGCGATCGATACACCTTGTTGACAGCCGCAATGGCGTTGTAAAAGTTGCGCCGCGCGCACGGTCAGATCTTGTGCATAAGGGGTATTGGGCAGTGCGGTCAGTTGTTGTATTTGGCCGTCTTGGCGAAGTTTGAGATAAATGGTGTCGTGCAAGTCGATCAGTTGAAATACGCTTTGCAATAAATGATAGCCATCAGCACGGCGCCCCACCACATGCAAAAACAAATTCACTTTAGCGGGCGCTGCATAGGCTTGAAAGCCGTCTTCAAGCAGCGCGGCAAAGTTGATACCGGAAGGCGAGGGGTGAGTGGAAGAAGATGACAGGGTCATGGGCTTGAGTGCGGGGCTAATGAATGACAGGGCTAAATTATACCGCCGCCATTATTCCCTAGTTGCCGCCGGCACGGCAATAGGCGTTTTAGCAGGCACAGGCGTTTCCGCCAAATGCCATTCGTCCACAATCAAACGCAAATACATCTTGGGATGACGCAGCGTTAATTTGACGGGCAAGTCCACCGCAGCTGACGCTGTTGGCGCGGGCAGGCTGTTGGCGAATAGGTCTTGCGCCAGATAATCGCTGTATTGCACAGTCCAATCCGCTTGTTGAAACGTGCTTAAACGGCCTTGCGCATCCCATTGCAACTGGCCAATCAAGCCGGCGCCAGTGCGCCCGACTATCCAATCCTTGAGTTGCTTGGCCGGCAGAGGCCAACCTAAAATCTGCTGGGTCAGCGTTTCTACATCTTGGGCTTGATATTGCTTGCCGTCGCTTTGCGTTAGTGTGACTTGCTGCTCATCGATATCAATCTCGGCAATACTATTGCCCAAAGGTGAAATCAACGCGATATGTTGTTGCTGGTCTTGTTTGCGCCACTGGATTTGCCCGCTATAGCCGCGCCCATCGTATTGCACCGCCATACGGCCGTGGATAAAGAAATCGCTAATCGCTTGTAGGGTTTGTTGATGTTGTTGCGCCAGTTGTTGCTGAGTCAATTGCTGCGGCGCTGCTGCGCTCGTTATCGGCTGGCTAGATGGGCTGGTGGTGGGCTGTGGCTTGCTGATTTTTTGCAAAGGGCAAGCACACAGCGATAAGCATAATAGGGTGAGGGTTAGTTTTACAGGGGTGGCTGTCTGCAAGAACACGCTCACAAATCAGGTAAAAAGCGTTTGATGGTAGCTTTTAACGCTTCATTGTCAGGGTGCAATACAAAGGCATCGCGCAAGATGGTGGTGGCTTGCTCTTTCTGACCCTTAATCCATAACACTTCGCCTAAGTGAGCGGCGATTTCTGGGTCAGCTTGCGCTTGATGCGCCTGTTTTAAGTAGTGCAAAGCCTCATCGTGCAAGCCCAAGCGATATAGCACCCAGCCCAAGCTATCGACCACAAAATGATCATTTGGGTTAAGCGATAAAGCACGTTCGATTAAATAGCGCGCTTCTTTAAGATTGATATTTCTATCGGCAAAGGAATAACCCAAAGCGTTATAAGCTTGTGGGTTTTCTGGGCGATTTTGGATAATGCGACGTAGTTGCTTCTCGGCGATGTCGTAACGTTTTAGATGCTCGGCTTGCATAGCGTATTCATAAGCCAAGTCATAGGCTTCAGGCAGTGCAGCAACCGCTTTGCCTAACAAATCAAACGAGTCTTTGCGGCGATTGGCCTGTACCAATAAACTGGACTGCATCAATACCACCGAAGCGCGTTGTTGATTGCTTAGATTGCTCATCTGATTAAGGAAGGCGATAGCTGCATCTACGCCTTTGGTGCGGTTAAGCAAGTTGGCAATATTTAAATTTGCCTCCACATAGCGGTTGGGTGTGTTGATGCCTAGTTGGTCATTGCCAAGGTTGGCTTCGTTTTGCACTTGCTTATACCAAAAAATCGCTTGTGCATCGTTCAGTCTTTTCTCGGCTACTTGACCGAGGTAGAGATAAATTTGGTCTTTGTCTTTTAAGTCGAAATTCAGCGCCTGTTTAAAATATTTTTCTGCCGCGTCGTAATCCGTTGCTTCCGCTGATAGCAAGCCCAATACCACAGTGATTTCTGCAACATGGTCTTTTCTGTCTAATAATTTAATTAGTTGCTGTTTGGCTTGATCAAAGCTTTTGGTGCTAAGCATCATTTTTGCCATATTCAACCGAGCATCATAAGCATCTGGGTGTTTAGCTAAATAAGCTTGATAGTAATTGATGGCTTGTTCGGGCGAACGACGGAACAGCGCATCGGCTAAATGAATAACGCCGATTTCCCAATCTGGACGGATTTGATTGGCTTTTTCCGCTTGGCTAATGGCTAATTCAATATTGCCACTATGCAAAGCCGCTTGGCTAATCGCCAAAAAGCCTTCTGGCATATCAGGATAGGGTTGCGCCAATTCTTGTACCAAATTCAGCACAGCATTTTTGTCGCGTTGAGCAGCTAACAGCGGCTCTAATTGAAGAAATGCGGCAGGCTTGTCATTGCTCAGGGCAATCAGTTGTTTAAGATAG
This sequence comes from uncultured Methylophilaceae bacterium, assembly GCA_964398195.1. Classification (GTDB taxonomy): domain Bacteria; phylum Pseudomonadota; class Gammaproteobacteria; order Burkholderiales; family Methylophilaceae; genus RFPI01. The sequence goes on from CAYNLW010000018.1 coordinate 3,201, forward strand.
GGTTTGGCGGATTTGGTATCGCCATTAAACAGTAAAAATTGCGAAATGGTTTGATTGGCGGCGATAGAATCTGGGGCTAATTGGCTCCATAGCTTGGCGGCTTCAAAACTCAAACGTGGCGATTTAGCAAAAAAAGCCAGCTTGGTAGAGCGCTCGGCCAGCTCGCTATCACTCAGTGCATTGGCTAATTCGTAAAATAATTGACTAGCCACCACCGCCTCACCACGCTGACCAGCGACCTCGGCTAGTAAATACTTAAATACCATCTCGGCTTGTTTGGCATTTTCGTCATTGATTTCTACCACAGGTTTTTCGACAGGAGCGGCGGCTGGCTTTTTATTATCTGCTTGGGCGCTGCTGGCAATGACGAGTGCATACAGGCAGGAAATCAATACAGCGTATTTTTTTAGGGTCATGTTGGTAAGCTTTTTAAATAGGGTAAGAAAAGTGAGGCAAAGTTTTAGTCAGTCGCCGCTTGAGCAAGTTCAGCTAAAAAACAAGTTCAGCTAAAAAATGTCCTGACTATATCCGTTTCGGCATGACTTTCCAAGTGGGGCGCGCTTAAGCGGGCAAAATTATTTTTACTTCACGGGCTAAAATTTTTCTCTAGCAAAGCCTTATATTGGACTAGATGATTTTGTGCCACGCAAGGTAAAGCGATGAGCAAGCAAAATTCCCTGCACATATTGCCCAGTAAAAGTTAAAATGCCCGCCCGTTCAAAGTTAAAATTGAACCGAAATTAATAATCGCTTATCCAAAGCAACGACGTAAGCAAGCCTTGACATCGGTCAGGCCTTTTTTTAACGTTATGCGCCTTTGAAATAGGCAATCTATCATCTCGGAGTGATGTGAATAATGGCAACGACTAGGGCAAGCACTAAGGCAAAGGTGAGCAGCACAGCCAGTAGCAAAAGCAATAGCAAATCAAGCACAGCAGTGAGTGAGCAAGCTAGCACCAAAGCGAGCGCGAATAATACGCCGGCTGCGCTTGAAATCACGGTCAGCGCTGAGCACTTGACGCGCTTGTATGGCGGTCGTGCGGCGGTTAGTGATGTCAGCTTTACCCTGAATAAAGGCGAAGTGTTGGGCTTCTTGGGTCCTAATGGCGCGGGTAAATCGACCACCATGAAAATGCTGACTGGCAATCTGGCGCCAAGCGAAGGCAGCGTTAAGATTTGCGGTATCGATATGATAGAAAACCCCAAACAAGCCAAAGCGCTAATCGGCTATTTGCCAGAAACGCCACCTTTATATAAAGAATTGACGGTAGATGAATTTCTCACCGTGACTGCACGTTTGCATGGCATGTCTGGCAAAGCCATCAAGCCAGCAGTCGAGCGCGCCAAACAGCGTTGTGGTTTGACCGAGATGAGCAAGCGCTTGATTGAGAATTTATCTAAAGGCTATCAACAGCGCGTAGGGATTGCGCAAGCCATTATTCATAACCCTATGGTGGTGATCTTAGACGAACCTACGGTAGGGCTAGACCCGATACAGATACGCGATATTCGTACCCTGATTAAAGAATTGGGCAAAGAGCATAGCGTGATTCTTTCTACCCATATCCTGCCTGAAGTGGAAATCGTATGCGACCGAGTGCAAATTATTGATAAGGGTCAATTAGTGTTTAATGGCCCGATTGATATGCTGAAGCAACAACGCATAGGCAATCGCTTATTGCTAGGCATGCACAAGGCGCCAAGTTTGGCGACGCTGGAAAAAATTGCCCATGTAGAAAAAGCCGAGGCCTTGGAAAACGGCATGATACGCGTGTATTTCACCCCGGGGGAATCGCCTGCTGAGCAGTTGGTGGCGGCTGCGGTGAAAGCAAACTGGGGTCTTTATCAAATTCAACCTGACCAAACCTCATTAGAAGATGTGTTTGTGCAGTTGACCCATCAATAATCCTTGTCTAAAGAGAGTATGTCTATGATTTGGCATTTAGCGCGAAAAGAAATTAAAAGTCTGTTTGCCTCCCCTATGGGTTGGGTGATATTGGCCTTGCTTCAGTTCTGGCTAGGATTAAAGTTTTATAGCGGCATCAATAATTATTTTCAGGTGATGTCCGGCATTATTCGCCCAGCTGAACGTATGGGGGTGACCTCGTTTATCGGGCAAAGCGTATTTGGTGATGCTTCCTTCTTTATGCTGGTGGCAGTGCCGCTATTGTCCATGCGCTTGATTAGTGAAGAACGCAAAAGCAACACCTTGCCATTCTTGATGACCGCACCTTTGTCCTTAACGCAAATCGTCATTGGCAAGTTTGTCGGGCTAGTGGCGTTTTTATCCATCTTGATAGGCTTTGTCTTAATCATGTTGAGTAGCTTAGGTTTATGGGCAGAAATTGATTACGGCTATTTATTCTCCAATACCCTAGGCCTATGGTTATTGGTCGCCAGCTTCTGTTCTTTGGGCTTATATTTTTCTAGCCTGACCGCGCAGCCTGTGGTGGCGGCGATTATTACCTTTATCGCGCTATTCGGCTTGATGATTTTTGACCGATTCTTTACTGGCAATGAGGGCAGCATCATGAACTACCTATCCATGATGCAACACTTTCAGCCGTTTGCTCGTGGCTTGATAGATAGTGCGGATATCGCCTATTTCTTATTGTTTATCACGACCTTCTTAACATTAACCATACGCCGCTTAGACGCGGATCGTCTGCGCGGATAAAGGTGCTTGCTCTATGAAAACTCAAGTCAAATTACGCCTTCAGTTATGGATGCAAAATAGCTTTTTTGTCATTCTATTTTTGCTGTTGATAGGCTTGCTAGGCTGGATTAGCCATCAATACCATATCGCGACCGATGTGACGCAAAGCTCGCGCAATATCCTCAGCGAGGGCAGTGTTAATGTGCTCAAGCAAATGAAGTCGCCTATTCATATTACGGTGTTTGCTTCTGCGGATAATGCCTCGCATGGCGAAACCTATCGCAAGGGAGTGAAAGATTTTATCTATCGCTATCAACGCACCAAGCCTGATATTGCAGTGGAATTTGTCAGTCCGGCCGAGGACCCTAAACGCACGCAAGACGCTGGCGTGGTGGCCGAAGGTGAATTGGTGGTGGAATATGAAAAACGTTCCGAGCACCTACAACCGCCGTATGCAGAGCAAGAGATGACCAATTTATTGGTACGTTTGTCGCGCACTCGTGAACAGGCGATTATGTATTTAGATGGCCACGGCGAGCGCAATCTGCTGGGCAAGAAAGATAACGATATCGGCGAATTTGGTAAGCAATTAGAAGATAAGGGCTTTAAGTTCGCGAATCCAGACTTAGTTAATGGCAAGAATATTCCTGAGAAAAGCGCCATGTTGGTGGTGGCTGGACCACAAAAAGATTTGACCGAAATCGAGGTTAAGAAAATCAAGGCTTGGTTAGACAGTGGCGGTAATTTCTTGTGGCTGTTGGACGACCAAAATGTGCGTGGTATGCAGAGCATCGCCGAATATTTGGGCTTGCAAGTATCCGCTGGCGTGGTCGTCAATCCTAGCGCGGCCAAAGAGAGCGGTAGCGCCAAGCACGTGTATAGCTATCAATACGCTGACCACCCCATCACGCGTAACTTTATGTTGCGCACTTTGTTCCAACAGGCACACCAAGTGCAAGCGCGTGGCACGGAAGAAAATGGTTGGCAAGTGACCGACTTGATCGACGTAGCCGCCGCTGGGTGGTTAGAGAACGATGCCAAGGAGTTGGCTGGCGATGCAGGCAAGCTCAGTTTCGAAGCGAATAAAGACGTCTCTGGCCCGATTAATATCGCCGTGGCGCTAGAGAGAAAATACGGCAAAAAAGGCCAGCGCGTGGTGGTGGTCGGCAATGCCAATTTCTTATCTAACACCTTTGTCGCGACACAAGGCAATTTGGATTTGGGCGTTAATATCGTCAATTGGTTGGCCGGCGAGGATACGCTGATTACCATACAGCCTAAGCCGCTGAAAGACGCCAACGTCAATATTCAACCTGGCTTGCTTACTTGGCTGATTTTCTTGCCGGTATTCGACCGCCCCTTGGGACTATTTATGCTAGTAATCCCATTGGCTTTATTGATTATCGGGGTGATGAACTGGCTCAAGCGTCGTCGTGCTTAAGCGTTATTCAATCCGCACTGGCTAAAGGATAAATCGCATATGAAATCGCGTTGGATATTAAATCTGGTGTTATTGGTGGTGGTCGCTGTGGTCGGCACGCTGGTGTATTTGGCGCCCAAGCAAGAGACGCAGCAAGCCCAAGATTACGAGATTTCTGCCTTAAAACTGGCCGATTTATCCAGCTTAAGTATTGAGCTGCCTATGCAAGCGCCCATTAAGTTTATCAAGCGTGAAGGCTTTTGGTATCTGCAACAGCCTTTTGTGGCGCGCGCCGACCAGCAAACGGTGGCCAAGGTCACCGCCCTGATTGCCGCGCGTAGCAAGCAAAAATTCCCTGCCGATGACTTAACCCGCTTTGGGCTGGATCAGCCTAAATTAGTGGTGCGTTTTAATGACAAGTTATTTACTTTTGGTACTTACAACCCAGTGACGCAAGAGCAATATGTCGCGTTTGATGGCTCGGTATTTATGCTGCCTGCAATCTATGCCGAAAATGCACAACTGCAAATCACCGAGTTTATCGATAAGCACTTAATCCGCCCTAATGAAAAAATCGCTGGCTTTGATTTTGGTCATTTAGAGCAGTGGATGGGTAGCAAACTGAATGTAGATTTAGTCAATGGCGAATGGAAAGTCTCGGTGCCTCAAGCGCAGCCCAAACAATCCGAAATGAAAGATTGGTATCAAAGCTTTTGGAGCTATATCGTGGCGCCTAGAGTGGAGCCTTATAAAATCGATAAGCGCATGAACTATCCATATTTCGACGTCAAAATGCAGGATGGCAGCAAAGCGCGTTTTTATAAAACGCAAGAATCGCCTGAGCTATTGCTGTATAGAGAAGATGACGGCATGTTGTATCACTTGCCGTCTGACTTGGGCTTTACCCTGCTCAACCCACCCATCAATTTAGTACAAGATAAAAAGCCTTAAAGGCTGTGTTGAGGGCGCTTTAAGCGGTCATTTAGGCCGCTTTGTCATGCGCTGTAAGTCGCAACAGCATCACCCGCAACATCATCACCCGCTTAATTACTCGCGTATTTTATTTCTAGCCTAGAGGGATAGCCTTGCCAGAATTGCCCGAAGTCGAAATCAGTAAACAAGGACTGTTGCCATTGCTGAATGCCAGCGTGCAACAGGTCAATATCTACTTCCCTACGCTACGCTGGCCTATTCCGCCACAACTCCCGCAAATTCTGGCTGGCGCCCAAGTCACTGGCTTAAGCCGGCGTGCCAAATATATTCTGGTGCAATTTTCTCGACAACAACAAGTGCTGGGCCAGATGTTATTGCATCTGGGTATGTCAGGCCGCTTATGCTTGTTGGCGGGGAATGAGCCTAGAGCCAAACATGACCATATCGAATGGCTATTTCAAGATGGCCGCGTGTTGCGCTTGCGCGACCCGCGTCGCTTTGGCGCGGTGTTATGGATAGACGCAGATCAGTCATCACATCCTTTATTAGCCGCGTTAGGCCCAGAGCCTTTGCAAAGCGAGTTTGACGCAGATTATCTGTATCGCATCAGTCGCAATAGCCAAATTGCCATTAAGTTATTCATCATGGACGCGCATCGTGTGGTGGGGGTGGGGAATATTTATGCCAGCGAGAGCTTATTTAGAGCTGGCATACATCCACAAAAGCTAGCAGCAAAGCTGAGCAAAGCGATGTGTCAGCGTTTGGTGGCAGAAATCAAAGCGACGCTGAGCGAGGCGATACAAGCGGGGGGCAGTAGTTTGCGAGATTTTTATGGTGCCGATGGCAACCCCGGCTATTTTCAACAGCACTATTTTGTTTATGGTCGAACCGGCTTGCCTTGCGAGCGCTGCCAACAAGCGATACGGCAAATCAAGCAAGGGCAGCGTTCGACTTTCTTTTGCGCGCATTGTCAGCGGCGCTGAGGGTGGCAAAAATCTGATTAGCGATGCGATTGTGAAGCGTGTTGATGCAGATAGCCACGTTCATGAATAGCGCCTTCGTCGCGTATCCATTGCGGCGCTAAGCTGCCTAGCAACATGCCTAAGATGCTGGCGATTAAGCCGGCCAGCTGTGCCGGAATCAGTGGGTCAGTAGCAAAAATCAAACTGCATAACCAAGTGCTTAAGCCGCTGTAAATGGCTAATAAAGCGCCCTGTTTGGTGGCGCGGCGCCAAAATAATCCGCATAACAAAGGCACAAAGGCGACCACCAAGGTGATTTGGTAAGCGTTTTCAACCATCTTAAAAATACTGGCTTTAGAGTTGACGGCATACAGCGTGACCAAAATAGTAAACACCAAGGTCACCGCGCGCATGGTGAATAACAGTTGTTTATCGCTCATGCCATGCTCGCCTCGGCGACGAATTAGCATGGGCTTGAGAATGTTTTCGGTAAAGGTCACCGAGGGCGCCAATAGGGTGGCAGAAGCACAGCTCATAATCGCCGCTAATAAAGCGCCAAAGAACATCACCTGCGCCAACAAAGGCGCGTGTTGCAGGATTAATGATGGCAATATCATTTGTGGGTCGCTATTGATATGGCTTTCTACCATTTGCGGGTCTATCAGCGTGGCGGAATAAGCTAAGAACATGGGCACAAAGGCAAATAAGAAATACAAGCTACCGCCTATTACCGAGCCCCATACTGCGATTTTAATCGTCTTGGAGGACTGCACTCGTTGAAATACGTCTTGTTGTGGCGTGGAACCTAGCATCATGGTGATCCATGCGGCAAAGAACGCGATGATCTGTTTCAAATCGGCCTCTGGCCAAAAATCGAATTTATGCGCTTGTCTGGCGTGTTCTATCACCGTGCCCACACCACCCAATTGGTCGCTCATCAAAAAACTAATCAACAGCATACCGGCCATAATCACAATCATTTGTATAAAGTCGGTAATCGCCACCGCCCACATACCGCCGTGCACCACATACACCAAGATGGTCATAGAGCCCATCCACATGCCTGTAGATTTACTAATCATGCCATCGGTCAGCACATTAAAGACCAAGCCCAAGGCAGAGATCTGCGCGCCCACCCAGCCTAGATAAGAAATCACAATTGCCAGCGAAGTCAGCGCCTCGGCTTGCGCGCCAAAGCGACGCCGATAAAAGTCACCTATAGTAAGCAGATTCATACGATATAGCGGCGCCGCAAATACCAAGCCCACCAAGATTAAGCACAGCGCCGAACCAAATGGGTCGGCCACCACGCCATGTAAACCTTCTTTGAGAAATACCGCAGGAATACCCAACACCGTCTCAGAGCCAAACCAAGTGGCAAACACGGTGGCAATCACGATAGGCAAGGGCAAATGACGACCAGCAATGGCAAAATCTTTAGCACTATGCACACGTGAACTAGCATACAAACCGATGCCAATAGAGATTAACCAGTAAGCAATGACAAACCAGAGTAACAAGCAGCGCTCCCAAGAGTAAGTTTGATTATTTTGTGCGGGCTAGCGCCACGAACAGCCCCGAATTTTAGCAAAAAAATAATAGACTTGGTTTGTTGGCAAGGTTGTAGAAAACATTGACAGCGCTTGCTGGCTGTTTAAAAATGACCACTATTGTAGTCAAAAATTACAACAAAATCAGCTGCAATCAGTGCTGTAAATCATAATTTCAAATGTAGAGAGTCAATGATGGCAACTCCGGTGCGCGCTGCTGTGGCGGCTGAGCAGAGGTTTTTTCAGGACGGTGGGGACACTGATCATGGTCGGCATAACATGCACGACCTGTCTGAGCGCGATACTCATCAACAGCAGTCTATTACTGGCCTATTTCAAGCCGCTGTGCGGGCGCAGCAGCAAGGGCTTTTCCAGCAGGCTAAAGAGGGCTATTTGCAAGTATTGGCGCGTAGGCCAAGTCATTTTGCTAGTCTGCATCATCTAGGCATGCTGGCATTGCAGCAACAATGTATGGGCGAGGCGCTGCAATGGCTGCAGGCTGCTTTGCAAGAGCGTCCGCATGATGTACAGGCATTGATGAATTGTGGAATCGCGTGGCTGGGCTTGGCTAAATTCAAAGCTGCGTTAAAAAGTTTTGACCTGGCGATTAAGCTGAACCCGCAATATGCGCAAGCGTTTTATAACCGCGCCATCGCTTTAAAAGCCATGGGCAATCTTGCAGCGGCGCTGACCAGTTTAGATAAAGCCATACGCTTCAAAAGCGATTATCACCAAGCGTATGCCATGCGGGCGCAGTTGTATTTGCAACAGATGCAGTTGCAGTCCGCCTTAGACGATTGGCATTGCGCTTTGCGCTGTCAACCCAATCACCCTGTGTATCTAGCTAAACAAGCGTATGTGCAGCATTTGCTAGAAAGCAGCCTACAGATGGCGCAACAAGGGGGCGGCCAGCAGGGCTATTTTAGTTTTTAGTGTTAGTTTGCAAGATTGACAACGCTAATTGCGTTGGAATAAATGACGCCCCCAAGGGGGGATTTGTTTGAACATCAGGTGCAAGCCATCAGAAAAACTCGCCAATTGTAGTCCGTGTTGCTGAGCCAACAGGCTTAGGGATTTCTTTGAAAATAAGCTGATATGACCATTGCGCGGTGATGCGTACCACCAATTTAAGCGTTGTTTGCGCACAATATGTCCGTCAGAAATCAGTGTAGAAAATATCAACAAGCCCTCTGTTTGTAGCAAGGCACCTAAGGTTTGCATCAGCTTATTGGGGTCTGGCACATGCTCAAATACCTCAAAAGCTGTGATCAAGGCAAAAGTACCTAAACTTGAAACTGATATATCAGGCTGTTCAAAAGGATCATAAGAAACCGACTGCCATTCTGCCGCCACCATCATGTCGGCAAGATGACCATTCCCACCACCATAATCAAGATGATTGAGGGCGTGGGGAAATTGCGGGAATAAGGTTTTCAGCAGATTGGCATTGCCGGCAGGGCGTTTTTGCATATATTCAGGATCTACCTGCGCATAGTCCTGATTGTAGATTTTTTCTTGGAATTGGCTGAGCGACCATAGTGCAATCTCAGGCGCAAAACAGAAACCACAATCATCACACATAACATAATAGATAGGCTCACCTGATAGGGGGTAAAAAAATCCCCATGGGTTCAACGCCAGATTTGTTAAAGTCCACCACATCCAATAGCGCACATGCAGATCGACATATCGGACATAACGGTTGATGGTTAATTGTTTGCTTAGGCATCTTGTTGTTTTCCTTTGTTTTCATGAGCTGAGAAGGTTGCGAATGATTTCCTCTACTACTAAGAGCAATACCGATTGCGATGCTTTAGCAATAAACCGCATTTTAAAAAATTATTAAAGACTGTATTAAACAAGGCGCGAATCATTAAGCAGTCTGGATATTGTTGATCGCGGGATAGTCTTGGTGAATGGCGAGGATATTGATGCCGGCTGGGAAGATTTTATAGTCGTACTTGAGCAGAAATTGCTGAATCTCATTTTCATCGGATTTGATTTTTTCTATCAATAACTGTGGTCTAAATTGCTGTATAGACTTCTCTGCGCCACGCAGCGCCTCCATCTCCATGCCCTCAATATCAATCTTAATCAAATCCAAACGTTTTAATTGCAGGCTATCCATGGCCAACATACGGACTTTGTTGCAATGTTCTGGGGTGTAACTGATTTCTTGGCCGATAAATTCATTGTGATTATTTTTGCGAATTTCTAAGCTGCCAAAACTGGACGGGCGGAAATAGTCCGGCATAGGCACATCAATCTCACCATCTTGTTCGCCTACTGCGGCAAAGATGGCGCGTGCGTTAAAGCAATTATTCAAGGTGATATTGCCAGCCAAGGCGTAATAAATTCTTTCCTGCGCTTCAAAGGCAATCACCTCGCCCCAACCAAACATGGTCTTAGCCCATTCCACCGTATGCGCGCCAATATTGGCGCCACAATCAATCGCCACCACGCCATCACCAAAATTATCACGACGAGTAAGCAATAAGGTCTGCACGATATTGATTTCTTCGGCATCAAAACAAGAGGCATTGAGTATCTGAAATCCCACGCCATAGCCGCCTTGCTGGCTGATATTGTAGTCAAAACGATTGACCAACATTGAACCATGATTAGAACTGCTGAGAATAAATGCGATAGGGCGTTTGACGGCGCTCATAAATTTTTCCTTTTGTTGAATTAAATGATGTTGTTATTAGTATTAAGTGATGATTATAACCGTCATCACTGCAACAATCCATGCCTCAAAGCACAACAAATAGGGGGTGTGAATGATGAATATGAATTTGAATTGTGCTTTCGCGTATTACAATAGCGGCCATGGAAACCTTACCAATTTTTCTTAAAGTGCATCAGCAACCCTGCGTGGTGGTCGGCGGTGGGGAAGTGGCGGTGCGCAAAGTCACCATGCTGCTGAAGGCGGGCGCGCAGATTAGTTTGGTGTCGCCAGATTGTCATGCGGAGTTGCTGGAACTGGTTGAAGCGCAAAAGATCAGCTGGCGGCAAAAGCACTATCAAGTCGAGGATATTCAGGATTGTTTGCTGGTGGTGGTGGCGACTGATGATGAGCCATTGAATGCGCAGATTTCGCAACAGGCCAAACAGCTTGGGATTTTAGTGAATGTGGTGGACGCGCCGGAATTATGTAGCTTTACCATGCCGGCGATTATCGACCGCAGTCCTTTGGTCATCGCCATTTCTAGCAATGGTGCAGCGCCAGTATTGGCGCGGCAATTAAGGGCGCGTTTAGAAACCATGATTCCGGCTAGTTATGGCATGTTGGCGCAATTTGCGCGCAGCTTCCGCGATCGCGTTAAACAGTCGTTTGATAGCGGGCAACAGCGGCGCATTTTCTGGGAGCAGATTTTGCAAGGGCCGATTGCTGAGATGGTGATGGGCGGGCAACGCCAACGCGCTGAACAAATGATGCAACAGGCCATACAACAGCAACAGCCGCCGCAAGGCGAAGTGTATTTGGTCGGCGGTGGCCCAGGCGACCCAGATTTATTGACCTTTAGAGCTTTGCGCTTGATGCAACAATGCGATGTTTGCGTGTATGACAAGCTGGTGAGCAAAGAGGTATTGGAATTGGTTAGGCGCGATGCGGAATTGATTTATGTGGGCAAACAACGCGACCAGCACACTTTGCCGCAACAACAAATCAATCAACTGCTGGTAGATCTGGCGCAAGCTGGCAAGCGGGTATTGCGCTTGAAGGGCGGCGATCCGTTTATCTTTGGGCGTGGTGGTGAGGAAATCGAAACGTTGATGGAAAACCAAGTAGCTTTCCAAGTGGTGCCCGGCATCAGTGCGGCGAATGGTGTATCTAGTTATGCCGGCATTCCGTTAACCCACCGCGACTATGCGCAAACCTGTGTGTTTACTACCGGCCATTTAAAAACCCAAAATGAGCAACAACAAGTCGATTTAGACTGGCCGACCTTGGTCAGACCGCAGCAAACTGTGGTGATCTATATGGGCTTGGTAGGCTTGCCGTATATCTGTCAGCAACTGATAGCACATGGCTTGCCAGCTACCCATCCAGCGGCGGTAGTGCAACAAGGCACCACGTCTAAACAGCGTGTGGTGAGTTCAGATTTAGCCCACTTGGCGCAACAAGTGCAAGCCGCTGGACTCAAACCGCCATGTTTAATTATTGTCGGGGAAGTGGTGAAGCTGCGTGAAAAATTGGCTTGGTTCCAACCTAGTGAGTAAGCACTTAACTGCTTGCAATGGGCAGTGACAAGCGCACCTCTAGCCCACCTTCAGGGCGATTAATCAGTTCTAATTTGCCTTTGTGTAATTTGGCGATACGGTCGCAAATGGCTAAGCCTAGACCGCTGCCTTTGGTATTGGAACGCGCGGTATCTAGTCGCTCAAATGGGCGTAACAAGCGGCTCTTTTGTTTTTCTGGTATGCCGGGGCCGTTATCTAACACGCTGACATGAATCTCAGCAGCCTCTAATACCGAACGCACGGATACTTCACCGCCGCCATAGGCAAAGGCATTATCAATGAGATTTCCGATCAGGCGTTGCATCGCCAAAGGTCTTAAGGGAATCAAATGGCTGGGGGCGAGTTGGATGTTTAAATGACGACCAGCGCGTTGGTGGCGTTCGCACACCGATAGCAGCAAATCGTTTAAATCCACCATCTGCGAGGTTTCGCCTTCTACCCCGCGAACAAAATCTAAGAATTGATTGATGATATTGTCCATATCGCCCACATCTTCAATCATGCCGGCTTTGTGCGTGGCGCAACTGTCGTCCGGCAACATTTCTATGGCCAATCTTAAGCGCGTCAGCGGGGTACGCAAATCATGCGAAACACCGGCCAGTAATAGCGTTCTTTCTGAATCCAAACGCGCCAAGGACTCGGTCATCTGGTTAAAGGTATGGCTTACCGCTTTCAACTCGTCCACCCCTTCTTCTGGCAAGCGTATCGGCGTTTCGCCACTACGGATGCGGTTGGCGGCGCGCACCAGTAAATTCAGCGGGCGATTGATTCTTGCGGCTAATAAATAAGCGCCAGCTAGCGATAGCAAAATCACCAAGGCGCCCCAGTTTAGCCATTGCCAAGGGAAGTGCCGTTCCGCTTGCAGGCGCGGAATCACCACCCAATAGTCATCTTGATTAATGCTAAAGCTAATCCATAGCCCCGGCACACCGAAGTGATTGATGGTGACCAAAGTGTCGCTGCCTAGGGCGCTACGGATTTTTTTGGCGAGGATTTTGATAAACGGGTCGTCGGGCAGCGGTTCGATTTCTTCCAGAATATCCGCCGCATAAATTCGTACGCCTTCGCGACCAGATAATTCAGATAGCAAAGCCACACGACGATTTTCATGTGAGGCCATCAGTGAGGCTTTGGTGAAATTAACGATGGTAATGGCTTGCAAGGCGGCTGCATTGGCGCGCGGCTCGCGTTCAAAATAATCAAATAATTTCAGCGCGGCAAACTGCCCAACGGTCAGCAGAATCGCAATCAGCAACATCACGCTAGCCAGCAGGGTGCGTGGCACTAGCTTGTTTTCAAGTTGGATAAAGGCGTGCTTAAAGCGCCCTATCCAATGTTTACTTTTGCTCACCATCGGGAACAAACACATAGCCAAACCCCCACATGGTTTGCAGATAACGTGGGTGGCTAGGGTCGGCTTCAATTAAACGACGCAGGCGCGATACTTGCACATCGATACTGCGATCAAATACATCTAACTCACGTCCGCGCGCCAGTTGCATTAAGCGGTCGCGCGACAGCGGTTGACGTGGGTGATCGACAAATACTTTCAGCAGCGCATATTCGCCGCTGGTAATAGTGATATTTTCGCCATTGCGGCTGAGGCTGCGGGTGTTGGCATCAAACACAAAGTCGCCAAATTTAAATGTGGCATTGGCCACGCCAGGCGCGGTAGGCAAAGACTTCACTTGGCGGCGCATAATAGCATTGATACGCGCCAATAATTCTCTGGGGTTAAACGGCTTGGGTAAGTAGTCATCGGCACCCATTTCTAAACCGATAATCCTATCCACTTCATCGCCTCTGGCGGTCAACATAATAATCGGCATGGCACTACCACTGGCGCGCAGGCGGCGGCAAATGGCAAGACCATCTTCGCCCGGCAACATCAAATCCAGCACCAATAAATCCACCACTTCATGTTCTAATAATTGATTCATTTCGCGCGCATCGCCAGCCGTTTTGATATTAAAGCCCTGCTCGCTGAGATAGCGTTGCAATAACTCACGCATTCTCACGTCATCATCGACGACTAGAATTTTTGCATGTTGTTGGGTTTGCTCATCTGCCATTGTTCAATTGCCTTTTGGTTGCTTTCGCTAAATTTTTTCAAAAAATTAGCTTTGTTGAAAAATTAGCTTGTTTAGTATATTGCGCATTGTATTTAGCACATAGCTTTACCACGCAATATTTAAGCCAAATACAAACAAATGGCATTATACGATTTGCGCACGGATTTGATTTATTTGTTTACATTTTGTTACAAATTCAACTTGCACTGAAACACTAAATTAACATTCTGAGCGCAATATCAGCGGTTCGTTTTTTGGGCAATGTTTGATTTGGGAGAGCCAAGCATGAATGTAAAACCCTTAAATAAGCATGATAATAATGAACTCAGCAAACCGCTTTTTGTCTATTCTGTTACCTTTTTCGTGCAACATTAATTCTTAATGCTGTCCCTATCCCCATTCTTTTCTGGCGCATTCAACAAGCTTCTAGGTCGCCCTAGTTTTTCACCACTGCGCTTTTTGCTGGTGAGCTTGGTTGGTGTCTATAGTCTTTTGTCGGTAGGTTTAAATTTCGCTGCACAGCGTGAAGCGAATAGCAAAGAGGCGGTCAATCAAGAAGACAGCGCTAAGTCCAATGATGCCAAATTGGGCGATACTTCATCTAAAGCGATTATTATCCCCGATGTCAGAGGCGTGAATTTAGACGAGAATATCCGCCTAAGACGCGACCTCGACGAATACACCCGTACCGTTGACCCAGCGCATGTGCAGATTGAGGAACGTCGTCGTTTAATGCACAAGCGTTTGCAAGAACGATTTGCGCAAATTGATCGCGATGGTGACGGTTTTATTTCTCGAGATGAGGCATTAGATGGCATCCCACAATTACTACGTCATTTCAATACTGTAGATTTAAATGGGGATAATTTCCTATCCCTAGATGAACTAGAAGCCTTGCAAGCCCGCATTATAGAACGTCAGCGCACTATGACAGTACGCGTCGAGCCCAGTCCAGAAGCCGACAATAACGGCAAAAAGAAATCTGCTAAAGACAATTCCTTCAGCAAAAAACCTGCTTTATAAATCCCTCTCGCACTATCCATACAAGTTACAAGTCCAGTCAGTTAGACCCACTAAGAAAGTCTTTAAGTATCATGTAACAGCAGCGCTTGCATGCAATATTGACGATTAAATCACTAGCAAAATTTTCCTCTGCGTTTTATAGTTGAGCGGTTTGATTCTTAACACTCATCATCCCTATACCGGCTTTGCTATGTCGGCTTTTTATAGGGCAAGGATTAATAAACACGAGGACAACATGGCATCTTTTTTATCCAAAGAAAGAATTATTGCGTCAGCTCACTATAACCGCTGGTTAATCCCTCCTGCTGCCTTAGCCGTGCATTTATGTATCGGTATGGCCTATGGCTTTTCTGTGTTCTGGAAGCCGTTGGCTAATGAGATAACACAAGATGGTCAGCCGGTGGCTGCCTGTGCTGCTGGGGCGGTGACCTTTGCAGAAAAACTCTCTGGCACGGCAAAAGCCTTATTTGCGACGGATTGCAATTGGACGCAATTTGATTTGGGTTGGATGTACACCTTGTTTTTTGTCTTGCTAGGTTGCTCGGCAGCCTTGTGGGGCGGCTGGTTAGAGCGCGCGGGTCCACGCAAAGCCGGGGTGGTGGCGACGCTATGCTGGGTGGGTGGTTTATTGCTGACCGCGCTAGGCATACACCAACATCAGCTGTGGCTGATGTGGCTAGGCTCGGGTGTCATCGGGGGGGTAGGCTTGGGTTTGGGCTATATCTCGCCAGTCTCTACGCTGATTAAATGGTTTCCTGATAAACGTGGCATGGCCACCGGTTTGGCGATTATGGGCTTCGGTGGCGGCGCTTTGGTGGGTTCCCCTATCGCCACCAAGTTGATGGCGCATTTCGCTGCCGCTGGCGGTACCGGTGTATGGCAAACCTTCGTGGTGTTGGCGGCGGTATATGCCGTATTTATGCTAAGCGGCTCGCTAGGTTATCGCGTGCCACCCTCAGGCTGGCAGCCTGCTGGCTGGCAACCGCCAGCGCCTAAGCAAAGCAAAGGCATGATAGCGACGCGCCATGTGCATTTAAAAATGGCACACAAAACGCCGCAGTTTTGGTTGTTGTGGCTGGTGCTATGTATGAATGTGTCGGCCAGTATCGGCATTATCGGTGCGGCTGCCCCCATGTTGCAGGAAACCTTCGGCGGCGCCTTAATCGGTGAGAACGCCATTGATTACGCACAAATCAAGCTAGATGAGGGGCTGACTGCTAAAGCTGCAGCGGTGGCAGCGGCCTTTGTTGGGTTAATTTCGCTATTGAATATTTTCGGCAGAATCGCTTGGGCATCTTCTTCCGATAAATTAGGTCGCAAGCCCACTTATTTTGTATTTTTCGTGCTCGGCATTTTGATGTACTTGCTAGCCGCATGGGCGGCAGACGCCAAAATGATGCTGCTATTCTTGTTGGCTATCTTTGTCATCGTGTCTATGTATGGCGGCGGCTTTGCCACCATTCCGGCGTACTTAGCGGATATGTTTGGCACCCAATTCGTCGGTGCGATTCATGGCAGATTATTAACCGCGTGGTCCACCGCCGGTATTTTAGGCCCCGTCATCGTCAACTATATGCACGATATTCGGGTGGAACAACAAGTGCCCTATGGGCAAATTTATCACCCTATCTTCTTTGTCTTGGCGGCCATTCTTTGTGTAGGTTTAGTCGCCAATGCTTTGGTTAAACCAGTGGCAGATAAATTCTTTATGAGCGATGCCGAGTTGGCAGTAGAAAAGAAATTGGCGCACGAGCAAGCCGCTAGCAGCGTATCCGCCTCGGCAGCCAACTCGCAGCGCGGCATCATTACCTATTTGGCATGGTTGGCGGTATTAATCCCAATCGCTTACGGGGTTTGGAGCACGCTGGAAAAAGCCAAAGTATTATTGGGTTAGCAACTGCTTCCGTTTGAGGATTTCGCTAACTTCAGCACAATAAAAAAGGTCGCCTAGGCGACCTTTTTTGTTCAGATCAATTAAATCAGCGCATGCTGTTTCAATTCCGCTTTGATATAGGCATACAAAATCGGTGCTAACAGCAGGCCATTGATGCCAAATACCGCTTCCATCATCAGCAAGGACAATAAAATTTCCCATGCTGCCGCGTTGATTTTATGACCGATAATCTTGGCGTTAATGAAATATTCCAGCTTGTGAATCACCACTAAAAACAGCAAACATGCCAGCGCCACTTTAAGCGATAAGCTAGCCGCGATAATGGTAATCACGGTATTAGAAATCAGATTGCCGATGACAGGTAATAAGCCGGTGATAAACGTCAGCAGCACCAAAATATTGGCGTATGGCAACGGGTGACCGCTATAAGGCAACAGCACTAACAAAAATAGCGCGGTGAGCAGGGTGTTAAAAGCGGAAATCTTAATTTGTGCAAATACGATATCCTGAAACGATAAGCCCAACAGCGTAAAGCGTTGGCGCAAGGCTTGTGCTAGCGGCTTGCTTTGTGCGATTGGGTTAAATTGTTGCAGCGCAATAATCAAGGCGATGGCAATGGCGATTAATACCTGCACCACGCTATGCGCGCCGTTCTTGCCCGCGATACTTAATTCCGCAGCATGTTCTTTCAGCAAGTCGCCCAAAGAGCCGTTCTGTGCCAGCCAATCAGCTGGAATATATTGCACCATCTCACGCGGTAAATCGGCTTTTAAGTCAGACACCGTGCGCTCCAGCATATCTAATAGCCCACGCAAATTTTCTGGGTCGCCGATTAAACTGGAAAAACCATGTATGCCGCTATAAGTCCCTACCACCAATAAAGTGGTAATGGCCATCACTGAGAAAATACGACTGGCCTTAGGGCTGATAAAACCTTGGCTGAATAAAGCCAGTTTTTGCGTTAATAAATAGATTAAAAGTCCAATTAACACCGCTGGCACCATATGCATAAATAGAATCACCAGGGCAAGCAAAGCAATAATGCAATAGCTGGAAAGCACGGGTTTAGTCATATGGCTAGGCCTTTAAATGAAAAATAAAATGATGGCGTACTCCGTTTAAGCATAGTCGCCACCAGTGATTGTCATGCGCTAATGGGGTAAACCATGGTGTATAAGCGCTGTTTCTCGCTACAAGATTATACCGATAAGCGCGCAATGCGGTGCGCGCAAATGGTCGCTAAAAGCGATAAAAAATTTATCTGCAACCGTTAGTTGTCAACAAATCCATTTATAATAGCGGCGCTCTAAAAATCTGAGCACATCCCTTTTTGTTAA
>CAYNLW010000019.1:0-21180 GCA_964398195.1 uncultured Methylophilaceae bacterium
GCTAAGTTATGCACATCAGCTAAAGTGCTACTTTAACATTTTGAAAAAAGTGTTAATAATCCAATAACATACGATAAGCCATTGATTTTATTGTATAAAATATCAGATTATTTTTTAAGCGAAATAAAAAAACCTTTACGAAATCATAAGTTACAATTTTATGAATCAACTATCCACAATTTTATCCACAGATTTTGTGGATGGAAAAAAGGCGTTCACAAAGCCCAACATCTAGCAAGGACTTTTACAAAAATTTTATGAAAATTAATGCACAACATTGGCGCACCATTTGGCACCATTTTGAGCCAGCGCAACAGGGGCAAAAAGCAAGGCTTGATGTATTTTATATTAATCAAAATGCGCTTCCTCATTGCCTGCAAACCGAACAAGCCAATCACAGCCAACAAATCATTCAAGCCATCAGCACTATGCAGGTGCGTGGCGCGCCTTTGATTGGTGCGGCTGGCGCTTATGGCATGGCGCTAGCCTGTCTAGAACACAGTGATGACAGCCGCTTGCAACAACGCGCGCAGGACTTGATACAGGCGCGCCCCACTGCCGTCAATCTTAGCTGGGCGGTGAATCGCGTGTTACAAGCTGTGTTGGCGGTACCAGAAACCCAACGGCTAGCCACGGCGGTGGCAGAGTGTCATCAAATATGCGAACACGATGTAGCCATGAATCAGTCCATCGCACAACATGGCGTAGGCTTAATTCAAGCGCTGGCAGAAAAACAACAGTGCCGACAGCTAAATAAGCCGCTGAATATTCTTACCCATTGCAATGCAGGCTGGCTGGCCACGGTAGATTGGGGCACCGCGCTGGCGCCGATTTATGCCGCCCATGAAGCTGGCATTCCGCTACACATATGGGTCGATGAGACCCGCCCACGCAATCAAGGCGCCGCGCTAACCGCATGGGAACTGGCGCAACACGGCATTGCGCATACGGTGATTTGCGATAATGCGGGCGGTCATTTAATGCAACATGGGCAAGTGGATATGGTGATAGTCGGCGCCGACCGCGTATCGCGCCATGGTGATGTGTGCAACAAAATCGGCACCTATCTCAAAGCCTTGGCAGCGGCGGCCCATCAGATACCGTTTTATGCAGCAGTGCCCTCGCCCACGATAGATTGGTTGATTGAACAGCCATTACAGCAAATCCCGATTGAAATGCGCAGCCCAGACGAAGTGCGCTGGGTTCAAGGGCTAGACCGCACTGGCGAGCTGAATAAGGTATCTATCATGCCGGCCAACAGCCCAGCCTTAAATCCCGCCTTTGATGTTACCCCCGCCGCGCTGGTCAGTGGCATTATTACTGAACGCGGAGTATTTCCACCGGCCGAATTAGCAGCCGCATTCAAGGAGTCATCATGAGTACAGACGACATGGCATCTAAGCCTATGCAGAACAGCACAATTCAACACACTTTAGTCGAGTTATGTCTAACCCTAGAGCGCCTTGGCTTAAATCAAGGCAGCTCAGGCAATGTCAGCCTACGCTGCCCACAAGGCTTTTGGATTACCCCATCAGGCAAAGATAATGCTGCGCTCAACGCACAAGATATGGTGCTGATGGACCTCTCCGGCAACTGCATCAGTCCCGGCAAACCCTCAAGCGAATGGCGTTTCCACCGCGATATCTATGCCGCCAAAGCAGAAGTACAAGCGGTTATCCACACCCACTCCATGTTCGCCACCAGCCTGTCCTGCCTACGCCAAGATATCCCCGCCTTCCACTACATGATCGCCGTTGCCGGCGGCGACAATATCCGCTGCGCCGACTACGCCCTATTCGGCAGCCAAGCCCTCTCGGATAATGCCCTCAGCGCCCTACAACAACGCCACGCCTGCCTACTCGCCAACCACGGCATGATCGCCACCGGCCTCACCCCGCAACACGCCCTCACCGTCGCCCGCGAAGTAGAAACCCTCTGTCAACAATACTGGCGCGCCCTACAAATCGGCCAACCGCACCTCCTCAGCGCACAAGAAATGCAAGCCGTTTTCCAACAATTCAAAAGCTACGGCGACTGGGGGAAATACCAAACTAGCTAGAGCTTGCTGGTCATACCAACCAAAGTCATATTTTGCAGCAAGGCGCTTTCAGTTCTAATCACCTACTCTTCAAACCAATCCACCGCTGGTAATTGTTGGAACACCTGTTTAAGCCCTTCTGACCAGCCTTTGCGTAGGGTGGCGAAATAGCTATCTTGGTCGCTGACTCTGCGGTAGCAATCGGCATTTAGACTATCAGTGCGATAAACCAATAAATCTATTGGTGCGGCGACGGAAATATTGCTGCGTATAGTGGAGTCGAAAGAAATCAAAATACATTTCACAGCGTCCATGATGCTGGTATTTTTTTGTATCACGCGGTCAATAATCGGTTTGCCATATTTGGTTTCGCCGATTTGGAAATACGGGGTTTCCTCGCTGGCCTCGATAAAATTACCGGCGTTGTAAATATTAAATAAACGGGGTCGCTCACCCTTAATTTGACCAGCTAGCAAGATGCTGGCGTGAAATTCGGCGTGATGCTGTTTCAAGTGTTCGGCATCACGCGAATACACCTCACGCACCTGATCCCCCACTAAACTTGCCACATCAAACATTGAATTAGCGGTGAATAAGTGTGGCGCTTTATCCTGTTTAATCAGCTCCTGCAAGCGACTAACTACAGACTGGGTGATGGCTAAATTGCCAGCGGTGAGTAATACGATGACACGTTCGCCTGGTAATACAAAGCGGTGCATTTTAGGGAATACTGCCACTTGATCTACACCTGCGTTAGTACGGGTATCAGAGGCTAACACCAAGCCCTCTTGTAACATTAAGCCGACACAATAGGTCATGCTAACTCCTCATTGAATGTTGTTGTTTATTGTTGGCTTTGTGCCACTTGCATCTGCTGCGCTAGATTCAGTTGATTGACATGCACTTGCGCCTGCATTTGTTCCTCGCCACCACCTACTCGAATACCACTCACTGGGCAAGCATCGTGATAATCCAATCCAGTCGCTAAGCGCACATGGCTGGCATTGCAAGTAGTGACATTGGATACATCAATACTCAACCAGCCATATTCTGCAATCCACGCATCTGCCCATGCATGGCTCTCTAATAAATGGCCATCTTGGGTATATAAATATCCGCTGACATAGCGTGCTGGCACACCCAGAATACGGCACAAACTAATAAAAATATGGGCATGGTCTTGGCATACGCCACGCCCTGTCGCGAGCGCTTCACTGGAAGTGGTATAGACGCCAGTACTGCCTTTTTCATAGGGGACCAACTGAATAATTTGTTGGCTCATGTGAATTAAATCTGGCAACTGTTGCGGCTTGCTTAGTTGCTTGGCAAGCTGTTGTAGCTGTGCACTGCTATCCGTTAAACGGGTATGCCGCAAATATACCTGCAAGGGCAGATTGCTTTCTTGTCGGTCATCGCTAAAGCCGGTTTCTACCACCCCTTTGGCGATGATGTTTAATTCTTCTTGATTACTATCCATTACCATTTGATGAATGATATTGCCGTGCGCATCGTGGTATTGATATAGCTGGCCATTGACCAAAATATTCCAATGTTTTACTTTCTGACCAAAGCCATCTTGAGGCGTAAGCCGCAATTGTTGAATGCTATACAGCAACGGTTGGCTATATTGATATTGGGTAGTGTGTTCTATCATCAACTGCATGGTTAGGCCGCATGTACATTTAAAAAGGTGCGCTGAATCTCGTTGGCTAGGCGCTGATTACTATCGATAAATTCAGTTAAAAATTCATGTAGCCCATGTTGAAAAATATGATCCATACGACCATACAGCAAGCTGGCATTAATTTCTCCGGCAATACGTTTGCATTCAATATGACGGCCATGCGAAAGGGTTTCTAAAATATTGCTGATTTCCTCAAAACAAGCATGCAAAGAACGTGGCATATCTTTGCGCAACACCAATAGCTCTGCCACATGCCAAGGTTGTATGGTGTCGCTAAATATTTTTTGATATGCCTGAAAGGCAGATACTGAGCGCAACACAGCACTCCATTCGTAATAATCCACACCACCACCGACTTCTTCCTCTTGCGGCAACAGCAAGTGGTATTTGACGTCTAATAAACGCGCAGTATTATCGGCACGCTCAATAAACGTTCCTAATCTTAAAAAATGAAATGCATCATCTCGCAACATGGTGCCAAAACTAACACCGCGAAACATGTGCGAGCGAGCTTTCACCCAATCACAGAATTCACGCAAATTTTCTGCGCATAGGTCTTGCTTTACCAGTTGCTGAAACTCTAACCAAAGCGCATTGATGTTTTCCCAAGTTTCAATCGTCAGCGCCACTCTGACTGCGCGAGCATTTTCTCTAGCAGTGCCCAAAGCGGAATAGATGCTCGAGGGGTTATCCGCATCAAGCGCCAAGAAGTGAATCACTTGTGCCGCGCTTATTTGCTGATATTTGTGCAGATATTGCTGACTATTGCCGCAAATCTCTAAGGCCGGTTGCCAAAGCGCCGATTCACTAATCGCGGCATTGGGTACCAAGGCCATATTAGCGGTGACATCTAATACCCTTGCCATATTTTCGGCACGCTCGATATAGCGCGCCATCCAATAAATATGATTTGCTGTTCTACTTAACATCGCCCTTCCTATGCCGCTTTTACGCTAGCCATGGATTGCGAGACTGGCGCGGCTTGCAACACCCAAGTATCTTTGGTGCCACCGCCTTGAGAAGAATTCACCACCAAAGATCCCTCTCGCATCGCTACACGACATAGCGCCCCGGGGACGAGTGAAATGGTTTTACCAGATAATACAAATGGTCTTAAATCTACATGGCGCGGTGCAATGCCCTGCTCTACTAGGGTTGGACAGGTTGATAGAGCCAATGTCGGTTGGGCGATGTAATGGCTGGGTTTGGATAAGATGCGTAAACGAAAATCTTCTATCTCTTTTTTGCTCGCGCATGGCCCGACCAACATGCCATAGCCCCCCGAGCCCTGCACTTCTTTCACGACCAATTCTGACAAATGAGCCAATACATAATCTAAATCGTCTGGCTTGCTTAACTCATAAGTGGGCACGTTGCTAAGAATAGGTTGTTCGCCCAAATAAAAACGAATCATCTCGGGCACTCGAATATAGGTCGATTTATCATCCGCCACACCTGTACCAACGGCGTTAGCGAGGGTAACGCCACCAGCACGATAAACACTCATCAAGCCTGGCACGCCTAACATACTGTCTGGACTAAACGCTAAGGGATCAATAAAGTCATCATCGATACGGCGATAAATCACATCGACACGCTTTGGCCCCTCGGTAGTGCGCATATACACCGCATTATTTCGCACAAATAAATCTTGCCCCTCGACTAATTCCACCCCCATTTGTTGTGCCAAAAAAGCATGCTCAAAGTAGGCACTGTTATAAGCCCCTGGGGTTAGCAGCACCACCGTTGGATCTTTGATTCCTGGCTGAGCCACTGAGCGCAGATTATTTTTAAGTACTTGTGGGTAGTGTTCAACAGGGGCAATCGAATACTGACGGAACAACTCTGGGAATAGGCGCATCATCATCTTGCGGTCTTCTAACATATAAGAAACACCTGATGGGGTTCGCAGGTTATCCTCCAACACATAGAATTGTTGTTCATCGGTGCGCACGATATCGATACCAGCGATATGTGCATAAATGCCATTCGGCACTTCCACATTAAACATTTCAGGACGATATTGGCTATGCGTCAAAATACTGGCATCGACCAGTCCAGCTCGGATAATTTCACGCTCATGATAAATATCATGCAAAAACATATTTAATGCTTTCACCCTCTGAATACAGCCTTTAGAAAGCATTTCCCACTCATCTGCCGCCAACATTCTGGGGATTACATCAAATGGAATTAAGCGTTCAGTACCGGCATCTTCACCATACACATTAAAGGTAATCCCTACACGCCGAAATAATAGTTCTGCCTCACGACTTTTACTTTGTAACTGTGCGGCAGGGATATGCGATAACCAATCGGCATAGGCTGCATATAGATCACGCACCCGCTCACCTTTGCAGTGCATTTCATCAAAATACTTTGCCGCTTCCATGCGCTTGCCCCAATATTGAACACGCTAATTTATAAGCAAGCTATATGCCAGCGAATGGCTGGCAAATTTGCGGATAAAACGCAACATAAGCCATGCGGCTGCACTAGGAAAGCGCAACGCTTGAAAGCGCATGCACCAAAATGGAAACCCAGCTATCAATGCTGGAATTGGACTAGCTAGAAAAGATGAGCGCGTGTGCCTTGTTGACTGAACTCACACTGAGATGGTTAAGCTCAAATCATAAGGCAATCATTGGTAGAACTTAAGCGTAAAAACATAGTCTTTGAAAGGTCATGTTTTATGCAAGTATGTTTAATCGCAAATTTTTGAAGGATGAATATGTTTTTTAATAGTTGTTTATACCCTTTCAGCATCGCTTTGTTGGCGATTTTATGGCTACTGGTGAGCAACCATAGCGTTTTGTGCACCTGCAAGAAAATGCATGAGGAGCTTAGCCAGCAAGCGATTCAGAGCCATTTGGCTTCCCTCACCAGCTTTGCTGCCTTTATTCCGGCTTTGTTTATCTATGCCTCTTTCTTAAGCGCTAAAGGCGCTGGCGATTCTGGCGTGATTTGGTTGGTGGCTAGCTTTGTCGATTCTTACGCGCAGTGCAAATGCAAACACCCTAAACGTTGGGGATTTATGATTGCATTATTAGTCACAGTGGCATTATGGATAGGCGGCGCCTACGGCATTTGGCAAGCCTACGGCGTGCACGTTTAACAAGCGTTTGCCATGTGCTGCTGGCCTGTGCGGCGCATGGCAAAATTGCTGTTGAAGAAAGTCATTGTAAGACGGATTGATTGAGATAATCGATTGGTCGGGACGGAGTGATTCGAACACTCGACCCCTTGCACCCCATGCAAGTGCGCTACCAGGCTGCGCTACGCCCCGAACCGGTTGTTAGCGATGTGCTAACAAGAGGCGTGCATTATAGCGGAAATTTCACTTACTTTGATTCAATCTTGAGCTGGCTTTGCTGGACTTTTAAGCTGGTTTTTTCAATAGATTCAGCACTTCTAACAAACCCTGACGAATTTGCATTGTGCTATAGCCTTGTGCAGGCGCGCTGCTGGAAGCGGCGGCGGGCTGGGCCTGGCTGGATTTAGCTGTATTGGCTTGCTCTGCGCTAGCTTGGTCTGCGCTGGCAGATGTAGCCTGATGATCACCGATTTCGCTTAGGCGATTGCGCGCGCCGCTGATGGTGAAGCCTTGTTCGTATAACAACTCGCGTATGCGGCGGATTAATAACACTTCGTGATGTTGATAGTAGCGGCGGTTGCCACGGCGTTTGACTGGTTTTAATTGATTAAACTCTTGTTCCCAATAGCGCAATACATGCGCTTTGACACCGCAAAGCTCACTCACTTCACCTATCGTAAAATAGCGTTTGGCCGGGATTGCCGGAAGTGCAGCCACAGTGCCGTTAGAATTAAGCGCGTTCTCCGGCATATTTCTCTTCTACCGTGGCTTTTAATTTCTGACTGGCATGAAAGGTCACCACGCAACGCGCTGTGATAGGAATTTCTTCGCCAGTTTTGGGATTGCGTCCTGGACGCTGGGATTTTTTGCGTAATTCGAAATTACCAAAGCCGGAAAGTTTGACAGAATCGCCCGCTTCAAGCGCCGTGCGGATTTCTTCAAAGAAAGCCTCTACCATGTCCTTGGCTTCTCGCTTATTCAGGCCTACGTTATCAAATAACATATCTGCCAATTCTGCCTTTGTTAAAGTCATACTACCCTCTCTACAAGCCTTGATTAAATGCAAAATCTAGGCGCAAAAAACGCCTGATCGTGCTTATTCATTGAATCCTGATTTCCTTGATTTACCTGTGTTACAGATGTTTTTTATACGTCTAAGGTGCGCTTAATTTGAAAAAATTTTAACAACTATACTAGACGCTTTGCTGTGCTATTTAACCCTAAAACCCTTTTTTATACAAGTGCTTAGTTTAAAATTAACATTTATCCCAATTTTAGCAACTAAGTGCGCAACTGCGCCCCGTGATGCACTGCCAGCAGTTGAATAAGCGTTTGCACGGCGTTTTCTATCTCGTCATCGGTCAGCGATTTATGACTATCTTGCAAAATAATTTTAAACGCTAAGCTCTTATGACCCTCTGCAATACCGCTACCTTGATATAAGTCGAACAAGCTGATGTGTTGCACAGAGTCAATCTTGGCTTGTTGCATGGTCGCCAACAAATCGCCTGCGCTGACCGCTTGATCGACCAGCACAGCGATATCTCGGCGCACCGGCGGGAATTTTGCCACTGCTTGATAACTGGCTAATTGGCTGGCTTGCAAGGCATTAAAGTCTAGCTCGAATAAAAATACCCCATTCGGGCAATCAAATTGCTGTTGCCATTGTGGGTGCAACTTGCCTAGCCAACCGATGGCTTGACCATGCAATATCACTTGCGCGCTTTGGCCGGGATGCAAGGCAGGGTGTTGCGCGGCTTGATAACTGGCTTGGTAGCCACATAGCGCGTCAACATCGGCTTTGATATCAAAAAAATCTAGCGCCTTGGCAGGCGCCCCCCACTGCTCCGGCAACACCGCGCCAAAGGCTAATCCAGCCAGTCGCTTATGCTCGGCAAAGGCATCGCCTTGCTGCTGATACACCGCGCCAGTTTCAAAAATACGCACGCGATCTTGTTGTCGGTTTAGGTTGTATTTCAATACTTCCAACAAGCCACCCCAGATACCTGAGCGCATTACGCTCATATCGCTGGCAATCGGGTTATGTAGTTTTACCGCTTGTGTATTGCCCATTAAGTCTTGTTCCCAACGCGCATCAACAAAGCTATAGGTGACTACTTCTTGATAGCCGTTAGCGACCAATATTTGCGCCAATGCCAAGGCTGGTTTTTGCTGCTCGCTAGCCGGCAACATGGCCAGATGACCAGCTGGCGTGATGGCAGGGATATGTTGATAGCCATATAGGCGGGCGATTTCCTCTATCAGGTCTTCTTCGCGCTCGATATCAAAACGATAACTAGGCGCTTGCACGACAAAGCTGTCGCCATGTTGTTGGAAATCAAAGCCTAGGCGGGTCAACTGCTGACTAACCAAATCGCTATCTAGGGTAATGCCGAGTATGGAATTTAATTTTGCTAGACGCAAAGTGACTTGCGCACGCGCTGGCAGCGTTGCTGTCTTTTCTACAATCTCTCCAGCTTGGCCACCACAAATCTCTAACACCAGTGCACTAGCGCGCTCCATGGCAGCACGGGTTTGCATAAAATCTACGCCACGCTCAAAGCGATAAGAGGAATCAGTGCTAATGCTAAAACGTCTGCCCTTGCCTGCAATCGCATCGGGGGTGAAGAAGGCAGATTCCAACATGATATTGCTAGTGCTATCGGATACTGCGCTATTTGCGCCGCCCATCACACCGGCAAAAGCCACAGGGCCTTGCTGGTCAGCAATCACTAAAATATCCTCGGCAAGCGTTAGCGTTTGCTCATTCAGCAAAGCGATTTGTTCACCTGCTTTGGCCCAACGCACTTGGATTTCACCTTTTAAGCGATCCGCATCAAAGGCATGCATAGGCTGCCCCATCTCTAGCAATACGTAGTTGGTGATATCCACAATAGCGCTAATGCTGCGTAGGCCACTGCGTTGCAGTCTTTGTACCATCCACTCTGGGGTAGTTGCCTGCGCATTGACGCCCTGAATAAGTCGCGCACAGTAGCGTGGACAGGCTTGCTCAGCTTGTATATTGACGCTAGCTTGAGTGGCAATAGTGGCTGCTACAGTCGCAACAGGTGCATGATTTAAAGGGCTGCCAGTCAGCGCAGCGACTTCTCTGGCAATGCCTTTGATGCTCAAGCAATCACTGCGATTCGGCGTCAGTTTTAGCGTGAACATCAAATCGTTTAATTGCATATAGTCACGAATATCCTGACCCACTGGCGCATCTGCCGGTAACTCTAATAAACCGCTGGCCTCATCGGCTAGTCCAAGTTCTTTGGCTGAACACATCATGCCAAACGATTCCACACCGCGCACTTTTGCTTGTTTAATCTCAAATTCAGGTAATACCGCCCCGACCAGCGCACATGGGGCTTTTAGTCCTACACGAGCATTGCTCGCCCCACATACGATTTGCAAATTTTGTTTGCCTATATTCACTTCAAGCACTTGCAATCGGTCTGCATCGGGGTGCTTTTCTGCCCGCACAATTTGCGCTATCACGACATGACTAAATGCCGGCGCGACACCTTGCATTTGTTCTACTTCTAGGCCCGCCATGGTCAAGCAATCATTCAATGCCTGACTATCCAGCGCTGGATTTACCAACTGTCTTAGCCAATGTTCAGAAAATTGCATACCTACCCCCTGAACTGCTGCAAGAAGCGCAAATCGTTATTGAAGAACAAGCGCAAATCGTTCACGCCATAACGCAACATGGTTAGCCGCTCTACCCCTAATCCAAAGGCAAAGCCACGATAGCGCGTGGCGTCTATACCGACGTGTTGGAACACTTCGGGGTGCACCATGCCGCAACCACCGATTTCTAACCAGCCGCCATTCCAGCTCATATCCATCTCGGCTGAAGGCTCGGTGAAAGGGAAAAAGGAGGGACGGAAACGCACTTGCAAATCATCGCGTTCAAAGAAGCGTTGCAGAAAATCTTGTACCACGCCTTTGAGGTTAGCAAAGCTGACTTGCTCATCTACCCATAGCCCTTCTACTTGATGGAACATAGGCGAATGGGTAGCGTCTGAATCCACTCTATACACCCTGCCCGGCGCGATAATCTTAATCGGCATACCACTGCCACCCGCTTGTAGCGCTTGTTGCATATAGTGAATTTGTACAGGCGAAGTATGCGTGCGTAACACATATTGCATAGACTGTTGACCCTTGCCGTCATCGACATAGAAAGTGTCGTGCATGGCGCGCGCAGGATGGTTGTCTGGGATATTGAGAGCGGTGAAATTATAAAAATCGGTCTCGATTTCTGGCCCTTGTGCAACGGCAAAGCCTATCGAATGAAACAGCTGCTCAATACGCGCCAAGGTCATGCTGACCGGATGCAAGCCACCGCGTTGCTGGCCTCTGGCAGGCAAAGTTACATCAATTTGCTCGCTGGCTAGCTGCGCCTGTTGCGCCGCCAGTAATAGCGCATCGCGACGTTGCTGATAAGCGTTTTCAACCGCCTGCTTGGCGACATTGATTTCTGCACCAGCGGCTGGGCGTTGTTCTGCGCTTAGTTTTCCTAGACCTTTTAGGGCTTCAGTCAGCACCCCGCTTTTGCCTAAGAAGCGCGCTTTCGCCTGCTCTAGATCCTGTGCCGCATGACAGGCTGAAAATGCCTGTTGCGCCTCATCGATAATATGCTGATAAGAACCTGACATAGACCAATCTTTATAGAAAAAAAAGGAGGCCGATGAGCCTCCTTTTAAAGTTTAGTTGAATTAAGCAGAGAGGCCAGCTTTTGCTAAATCGACAAACTTAGCAAATGCTTGCTTATCAAATACTGCTAAATCGGCTAACACTTTACGATCCACTTCAATCGATGATTTCTTCAAACCATTCATAAAGCGGCTGTAAGTCAAACCAAACTCACGTGAACCAGCATTGATACGCGCAATCCATAATGCACGGAATTGACGCTTTCTTTGACGGCGGTCACGGTAAGCATATTGACCAGCTTTCATCACTGCCTGTTTGGCAATGCGATATACATTCTTACGACGGCCGCGGTAACCCTTGGCTGCGTTTAATACTTTTTTGTGACGCGCACGTGCAATCACACCACGTTTTACTCTAGGCATGTTTTATCTCCTTATTGCGTAGGCATCATTGCGCGAACGCGCTTAACGTCGGTGGCAGAAATAATCGCGGTACCGCGAAGATTACGTTTCTGTTTGGTAGTTTTCTTGGTCAAAATATGGCGCAAGTGAGAATGCGTACGCTTCACCTTGCCATTGCCCAGGAATTTGAAGCGCTTTTTGGCGCCACTCTTGGTCTTCATCTTTGGCATTTTTTTCTCCTATCATCAAATTAAGGGCGTTGGGCAAATGCCGATTAGCCACAACACCACAAAAAAACTGTTACTTATGCTTGCTTTATTTCTTTTTGGCTGGCGCTAGCACCATCACCATTTGTCGGCCTTCCATTTTAGGAAACTGCTCGACTTGCGCCACTTCTTTGGTATCTTCTTCAACCCGCTTTAACAAGGCCATACCGAGTTCTTGGTGGGTAATCTCACGACCTCTAAAGCGCAAGGTAATCTTGGCTTTGTCCCCATCTTCGATAAAGCGCGTGATATTGCGCAGCTTAATCTTGTAATCGCCTTCGTCTGTGCCAGGACGGAATTTAACTTCTTTAATATGAACTTGCTTTTGCTTCATTTTGGCTTCGTGCTGACGTTTGCTTTCGGCATATTTAAATTTGCCGTAATCCATCAAACGACACACTGGGGGCTCCGCTTGCGGCGCAATCTCTACCAAATCGATATCCAGCTCTTCAGCTTTCTGCAAAGCCTCTGTGATGGATACAATACCGAGAGATTCACCCTCCACACCCACTAATCGAATCGTTGCAGCAGTAATATCTTCATTGATTCGAATTTCTTTATCCTGAGCTATCGCAAATTCTCCAAAATTAACTGGGACAGCGTCCCCTAAAAAAACTTAAGCCGCGCTACCTTTGGTATCGATCTCTTTACGCAGCATCTGAATAAACTCTGATAACTGCATGGCACCGAGGTCTTCACCTTTTCTGGTACGCACGGCTACTTGTCCGTTTTGCATTTCGCGCTCACCGGTTACCAACAAATAAGGTAACTTCTGTAAGCTATGTTCGCGTATTTTATAGGTTATTTTCTCATTTCTCAAGTCTGATGCGACTCTGAAGCCGTTTTTCTTGAGTTCTGACTGCACATGACGCACATAATCTGCTTGTGCATCAGAAATATTCATCAGCATCACTTGCACTGGCGCTAACCAAGTGGGCATAGCACCAGCGTAGTGCTCAATCAAAATGCCGATAAAGCGCTCCATAGAGCCCACAATGGCGCGGTGCAACATCACTGGATGTTTGCGGCTATTGTCCTCTGCCACATATTCCGCGCCCAAACGCACTGGCAGGTTAAAGTCCAGCTGTATGGTACCGACTTGCCATAGACGACCTATACTGTCTTTTAAAGTAAATTCAATTTTAGGGCCATAAAATGCCCCCTCACCCGGCTGCAAGTCATATGCCAATTGATTTTTTTGCAAGGCTGCAGCCAAGGCTTGCTCTGCTTGATCCCAGATTTCATCACTGCCCACGCGCTTGGCTGGGCGAGTGGATAGCTTGACTAGCACATCGCTAAAGCCAAAGTCGGCATAAACCTGGTACAGCATCTGGATAAAGTCTTCGACTTCGGACTCAATTTGTTGCTCGCTACAGAAGATATGCGCATCGTCTTGAGTAAAGCCTCGCACCCGCATCAGGCCATGCAATGAGCCAGATGGCTCGTTGCGATGGCAAGAACCAAACTCAGCCAAACGCAATGGCAAATCACGATAGCTACGCAAATCGCTATTAAAAATTTGCACATGGCCTGGGCAATTCATAGGCTTAACAGCGTAATCGCGATTTTCTGAGGCGGTGGTAAACATATTCTCGCGATAGTTTTCCCAATGGCCAGATTTTTCCCATAAGGTCTTATCCATAATGGTCGGGGTGCGCACTTCTTGATAGCCATATTGCACAAACTTAGCGCGCATATATTGCTCAATCTCTTGCCATAGTGACCAACCACGCGGGTGCCAAAACACCATGCCGGGACCATCGTCTTGCATATGGAATAAATCTAGCTGTTTGCCTAATTTTCGGTGGTCGCGCTTTTCCGCTTCTTCCAAGGCATGCAGATAAGCATCTAAATCTTCTTTTTTGGCCCAAGCGGTGCCGTAGATACGCTGCAACATCTCGTTATTGGAATCGCCGCGCCAATAAGCCCCGGCCAGCTTCATTAATTTAAATACTTTGAGCTTGCCGGTAGATGGCACGTGGGGACCACGGCATAAATCGGTAAAGTTACCCTCGGAATACAAAGAGACATCTTCATTGGCTGGGATAGAAGCGATAATTTCCGCTTTGTAATGCTCATTGATAGACTTAAAGTAGTCCACCGCCTGATCACGCGGCAACACTTGACGCGTCACCGCCTCGTCTTTTTTGGCCAACTCCTGCATTTTCTGCTCAATCAGCGCCAAGTCTTCCATGGTAAATGGGCGCTTGTAAGAGAAGTCGTAATAAAAGCCGTTATCGATGACAGGCCCTATGGTGACTTGCGCCTCTGGGAATAACTCTTTCACCGCATACGCCAGCAAGTGGGCGGTGGAGTGGCGAATAATCTCTAAGCCCTCAGCATCGCGCTCGGTAATGATAGATAACTGAGCATCTTGCTGAATCACAAAAGAAGTATCGACTAGCCGCCCATCTACCTTGCCTGCCAAAGCTGCACGCGCCAAGCCAGCGCCAATATCGGCGGCCACTTGCGCCACACTGACAGGCTGTTCGAAGTTGCGCTGAGAACCATCGGGTAAATGTATGATAGGCATAATCTTGGTCAATAAAATAAAAAAGAGCCGCTAGACGGCTCAACAATGCCCAAATTTTGCCACAAACAGGCTGAAAGAACAAGCTAGATAAGGCTTAGCGTATGCCCAGATAACCCCTAGATAATGTTTAAACTAGTCTTTAGGCGTAACTTTGAGCTTATAGCCCAAGCACCACAATACCTTCATCACGGTATTTAAAGATGGATTGCCTCTTGCAGAAAACGCTTTATATAAGCCATCTCGACTAATTCCGCTAGCTCTCGCGATTTTTGTCATCCCGCGCACCCTAGCCACCACACTTATTGCATCAACCAAACTGTCAGGCTGCTGAGGATTGTAGTGATGATCGATAAACTCTAGCTCATCAGCATATCCAGCAATCATTTCTTTGCATGCAGACTTTTTGGGTGCATTTTCAGTTCGTTTATTCATATCGCCCCCATAGAAAAATGTTGATTAAATTCTATATGATAATTTGAATATATACATCAATTTAATAGAAATTTAATATAAATATTTATCTTAGGAATACTTTGGTATGCAAGATTGACAAGGATTGTGGGGTTTTTGCCATTACAGGATTTTGGTAGGCACGATTGGATTCGAACCAACGACCTCTTCCATGTCAAGGAAGCGCTCTAACCAACTGAGCTACGCGCCTAAATCGAAATGAGGCGCCATTCTAAATGATGAGATTGCTGAACGCAATCTAAGATTGGGCTGGATAAAATACTAGCTGAATTGCGCTAATGCTGCCTTGCAATGTGGTATTCAAGTTACCGCTAGATTGGTCTGAATAATAGCTATTGATCTGGCAGTTGAAAGCATTGTTGATTCACCGCTGCGATAAAACTAGGATTCAAAATCTTAGCTGGGTTGCCATACTGCAAAGGCTGACCTTGCAGATCTACCACCACCCCACCAGCCTGCTCCAACACCGCTTGCGCGGCGGCTGTATCCCACAGCGAGGTAGGGCCAAAACGCGGATAAATATCCGCCTCGCCTTCAGCAATCTTGCACAGCTTAAATGAGCTACCCATAGGGATAGTCACTGGGGGCACACCATCTGGGCTCACAAATTGTTGCAGAAATTGGCTAGTGTTTTCATCTAGATGCGAGCGACTGACCATGACTCTGACGGGCTGCTGACATGGCTGCGCTTGAATGGGCTTGCGGGGTGCTGGCAAGGATTTAAAGGCGCCTAAGCCCTGTGCGGCTGAATACATTTGCTGCATAGCCGGCGCATAGACCACGCCTAATACCGCCCGCCCCTGTTGGATTAGCGCGATATTGACGGTGAACTCGCCGTTCTTTTTGATAAATTCTTTTGTGCCATCTAAGGGGTCAACTAAAAAATATTCTTGCAGTGGTGCGTTGCCATCAAAGAACTCACTCGACTCCTCAGATAGCACGCTGATATGCGGGTAGTGCTGGCGCAATTGCTGCACGATATAGGCGCTGGCCTGAGTATCTGCTTCGGTGAGCGGGGAATGGTCAGTTTTAACATCTACCGCAAAATCTTTTTGATAGATGTGCATAATGATATCGCCAGCCGCCAAGGCAATCTGTTCTATCTGTTGCAATAAAGCCTGCGTTAACGCGATCATAAAAGATTACCTAGATTTAAATCAGCTTAGCGCGATTAAGCCAAAGCCAAATCAAGCAAAATCTGTGTTGCCTCTGCGATACTTAATTGCGAAGTATCCAATGACAGCGCTGGATTAGGCGGTGGCTCATAAGGTGAACCAATGCCAGTAAAGTCTGGGATTTGACCAGCTCTGGCTTTTTTATACAAACCTTTAGGATCGCGCTGCTCGCAGGTATTCATGGCAGTACTCACATACACTTCACGATAAAACTCATCACCTATAATATCAGCTGCCATCTGGCGAACTTGGATATACGGTGAAATAAAAGCAGTGATGACTATCAGGCCAGCATCATTCATCAGCTTGGCGACTTCGGCAATACGACGAATATTTTCTGTGCGGTCTTGATGCGAAAAAGTTAAATTATTACTTAAGCCATGGCGAATATTATCGCCATCTAATACATAGCAAAGTTGCCCTTGACGGATTAAGGCTTCTTCCAAAGCATAAGCCAAAGTGGATTTGCCAGAGGCGCTTAATCCAGTGAGCCATATTGTTTTGGGATTTTGTTGCAGTATAGACCTACGGTCATT
The DNA here is from genome assembly GCA_964398195.1 of uncultured Methylophilaceae bacterium. GTDB lineage: Bacteria > Pseudomonadota > Gammaproteobacteria > Burkholderiales > Methylophilaceae > RFPI01. The sequence goes on from CAYNLW010000019.1 coordinate 16,861, forward strand.
TAAACTGACTCGACCGTGCTGATAAACAATATTGGACATTGAAAAGATTTTAAATTAATTAACTTTCATATTTTAAAAGTAATTCTAAAAAATAAAAGGCTTATTTATTACCATGACTAATTTTGATAATAATTTTAAAGAACTTTTCAATACTGAAGAATTTGAACAGCTAGGTCAGCAAATTCTGCATTTGCTGGCGCAACATATTAAGCAAAATACCCAGCAGGCAGCGCCAGTATTGCATTACCAAAGCGCGCCAGAATTAGCGCAACAATACCATCAAGCCTTGCCAACACAGCCCATGCTAGACGCCCCAGCCTTGCTGAATCAGCTACAGAAAATGGTGCTACAGCAATCATTGCATATCCACCACCCCCATAACTTTGGTCATCAAGTAGCCACGCCTTTGTTGATTCCTGCCTTATTTGATTTGGTGGCGGCGGTGACTAATCAGGCGATGGCGATTTATGAGACTGGGCCTAGCGCTACGATGATAGAGCGGCAGGTGATCGCTTGGTTGTGTGGTTTGGTGGATACGCAGCAATGGCAGCAGGGTGATGGGGTATTGACCTCGGGGGGTGCGCAAGCCAATTTGACTGCTTTGTTGGCGGCGCGCCAAGCGTTTAGTTTGCGACAAGGCCAAGATATTTGGCGTGATGGCGTGGCGTGCCTTGCATCAAGCGTGATACTGGCTTCGCAAAATTGCCATTATTCGATTGCCAGAACCGCAGCCATTATGGGCTTGGGTACGCAGGCGGTGATTAAGATAGCCACTGATGCAATGGGGCGTATGCGCTTAGATCAGCTTGAGCAAGCGCTGATGCAATATGGCAAGCAAGTGATGGCGATAGTGGCGAATGCCGGTTGCACGCCCAGTGGCAGCATTGATGATTTGCAGGGGGTAGCAGATTTGGCAGAGCGCTATCAAGTTTGGCTGCATGTAGATGGTGCGCATGGGGCTTCATTATTGCTCTCCGAGCAACTGCGTGGGCGCTTAAACGGCATCGCGCGCGCCGACTCTATGATCTGGGATGGGCATAAATTAGCCTATTTGCCAGCACCGGTATCAGCGGTGTTATTTAAACAGGCTGAACACAGTTATTTGGCCTTTTCGCAACAAGCCTCTTATCTGTTTGATGAACAAAATCCCGATAAAGCCTTTGACCAAAGCCAGCGCACCCTAGAGTGCACCAAGCGCATGATGGGCTTGAAATTGTGGGTAGCGTTTCAGTTATATGGTACGCAACAATTAGGCGCCTTGGTCGAGCATGTTTGTCAGTCGGCTATGCAAATGGCGCAGGCGATCCAGCAGCGCCAACAGTTTGAATTATTGATGACACCGCAAACCAATATCGTGGTGTTTCGCTATCGCCCGTTTAGCGACCAAGCACAGCTGAGAAAACGGCTGGTACATACTGGGCAATTTCATCTTACCCAAGTGGAGATTGCCGGTCAGATATGGTTGCGAACTACTTTGATGAATCCACTCACTGAGCTTAGCCATATGCAGGCTTTGTTAGATGCCATTCAACAAGCAGCACTAGCGTTAGCTAATGAATAGCCACCACTTCGATAATTGGGGTAACGCAGCTGATAGCCGCTTTGACGCAGCCGTTGATTGCTAAAAAATCGCCCGCTAACCGGCACATCATGTGCTGGCACTGCCACCCCTAATTGTGTAGCGAAATAAGCCAATACTTGATGCATAGGCGCCGGTTCATCATCGCTGACGATATACATAGACTGCACAGGCTTTCCTTGCAGATACGCTTGCATTAAATGCACGATAAAGCCAGCCGCATCATCGCGGTGGATACGATTAGTCCATTTATTTTCTGCTGGCCATAAAGCGGGATTGGCTGCCCACTGCAACAGTCGATTGCGCCCAGGGCCGTAAATGCCGGTTAAACGCAACACCATGGCGTGTGGGTAATGTTGTAATAGCTGCTCCGCTTGCAGCAGACGTTGACCGCCAAAATCGGCGTTTAGCGGCGGGCTAGTTTCATCTAAAGCTTGTTGGCTATCTTGCCCATACATACGGGTGCTAGACACAAACATCATCAATGGCGGCTGCGCCATCTGTTGGCAAAGCTGTATGCAATGTTGCAAACCTAACACATATTGTTGATAGTAATTGGCGTCGCTTTGCTCAGTGGCTGCCACGCAATACAACAGGATTTTGGCTTGCGTTTGCGCAATGATGGCCAAGCTCGCGGGCTGAGTAATATCGGCGCTAGCATATAAAAAACTGGCGCCAGCCAAAGCTGGTTGCGGCGGAGCATGGCGGCGCAAGCCTAACACCGATAACTGGGCTGACTGCAGCAACTGTGCCACTGCACTGCCTAAGTCACCGCAGCCTACGATGACCACATCGGCATTCACGCTGGCAGCTCCATGGCTTGCCATTGCCCAGCCAAATATTTTTCTAACCACAGCAAAGCGATAATAGTCTTGCCATCGCCAATCAAGCCTTGTTGAATAGCCGCTAGGCATTGCGCCACAGGCATAGAAAAAATTTGTAGATTCTCATCTAAATCACGTTGATGCTGCCCGGCAGTTAAACCGCGAGCCAGAAACATATAAATCGCTTCGGTGGAATAGCCTATGCAAGGGTATTGGAAGCCCAAATAAACCCACTCTTGCGCGCTATAACCGGTTTCTTCCAGCAGCTCGCGCTGACCGGTCAGCAACAGGGATTCACCAGGGTCTATTTTGCCGGCAGGCAATTCAATAAAAACTTGTTGCAGGGGATAACGAAATTGACGTTCTAATACCAAATCGCCATTGTCCAACAAAGGCAAAATAATCACTGCGCCGGGGTGCACGACAAACTCCCTATGCCCCTCACGACCGCTAGGCAAGCGGATTTGATCGCGTTGCACATAGATAGACTTGCCGCCGCTGATTTTTTCCGAACTGATGCAGGTTTCGACCAAGTCAGGGAAATCTTGATTATTCAGCTTGCTATTCGGCATGGCTTATTTCCATAGATAACGCACGATAAAACCGGGCGCGGTAAACACCAATAACAAGCACACAGTAATGGCGTAAAACTCCCAATTCTGCGGCGCTAGCTGGCCTAAACTTTGCCACTCTGCGAAGCGCGCTAAGCCACCCAAAATAAAATACCAACACAGCAATTCCAGCAAGCCCCAAGCCATGGTTTTGGCTTGCTTTAATGGCACGACAAAGAGAAAACGTGGGCTAAACCAAAGGCTATTAAGAATTAATAAAGCCAACAGCACAATCAGCAATTGGGTCATATAAGCCTCTATTGCAGGCTATGCGAAATGGCATAAGCAGATAAAGACATCAGTGATTGTGGCAGCAAGCCTATCACCAACAAGGCTAAGGCATTGAGCGATAAGGCCAGCTTCATGGTAGAGGATGCTTGCAAAGCATGGCTATCTTTAGGCTCGTCGAAATACATCAGCTTGACGATACGCAAATAATAGAACGCCCCGATGACCGCCATTAATACGGCAAAGATAACTACCCCGACAAAGCCTGCTTGCAGCGCCGCTTGCAGCACTGTGAATTTGGCATAAAAGCCCAAGGTAGGCGGCACACCAGCCATAGAGAACATGGTAATCAGCAGCATAAAAGCAAACCATGGGCTGCGTTGATTAAGGCCTTTTAAATCATCTAACTGATCAGCCTCAAAGCCTTTGCGCGATAACAATAAAATCATGCCGAAAGCGGCTAATGACATCAGCACATAAGCGCTGATATAGAACATGGCCGAGGCAAAGCCATTCATGCTAGCGCTCATCAAACCAAACAGTAAAAAGCCGACATGGGAAATGGTGGAATAAGCCAACATGCGTTTAAGATTGGTCTGCGCGATTGCCGTCACATTACCGATGGCGATAGACAGCACCGCCATAATAAGCAACATATTTTGCCAATCCACCGCCAGCACATCCAAGCCCTGCCCTAGCAAGCGCACTACAAAGGCAAAGCCAGATAATTTGCTGACCGCACCGATAAATAGCGTGACTGCGGTGGGCGAGCCTTGATACACATCAGGCACCCACATTTGGAAAGGCACAGCGCCTAATTTAAAGGCGATACCAGCCACGATAAATACCAAGCCTAAAATCAATACCGAATGATGCTCACTTGATTCCATCAAGGCCGAGGAAATCTCGCGCAGATTGAGGCTACCTGTGGCGCCATACAACATAGACATGCCGTATAACAACATGCCTGAAGCCAAAGCCCCCAGCACAAAATATTTCATGGCCGCTTCACTGGCGCGCGCGTTGTCTCTATCCATCGCCACTAGCGCATACAAGCTTAAGGAAAGCAATTCCAAGC